>JALNVI010000009.1 GCA_023231425.1 Desulforhopalus sp.
GGCCAAAGCTCAAACCACATATACCTGTGGTTTATAACTGGGAGGAGATTGATCGAGTTACAGATTCAGACAACCTGTAAGAGATTGCGGTCAATGGTAGAGCAATTGATTCCAGTCGTCTGTTTCAGGTCTCAAATCTGAACGCTGCTGAGTCAAAAATATTCGCTGAGGACAGCAAATTGCACCTGCCTGCATGAAAAATTTTTGAGAACAAAGGACACTATTCAACCTCTTCGCTGCAACATTTTTATCTCTTGGTTCGGAGTAAAAAAGAAAAGGTCCCCCTGCAAATATTTCTCAAGCCACTCTGCAGTACAGAACAAAAAAAAGCCCTTACGAGAAGAACTCGTAAGGGCCTGATATCATTGGTGGGCGAGGCGGGATTCGGACCCGCGACCTTCGGCTTCGGAGGCCGACACTCTATCCAGCTGAGCTACTCGCCCGTAAGGGCTGAATGAAGAGGCCAAAATATACAGGAATCTCGATTGAATGCAAGCCTTATGTGAACTATAGTGATTGCTTCAGGTTCAATTCCTTCCCCTCATCTTATTGGAGATATGCCATGCCTTCCATAAGTACCCCCCTCTGCCACAGCGATAAACTCCCGGAATCCGAAGCCTGTAGAAGGATTAAAATTTTTCAAAAAACTCTCGCCGAACGCGGACTCGACGGTGCCCTCATCATCGACCGCGCCGACCTCTTTTACTTTTCAGGCACCGGACAGCAGGGATGGCTCTATGTCCCCGTTGAGGGTGACCCGCTGCTGATGATCTTCAAGGAATTCTCCCGAACCCTCAATGAGTCCCCGCTGAAATTTATCATCTCACTCTCTGGCAGTAAAAAAATTCCCCAGACCCTGACCGCACACGGAATTGCCCCCCCCCGCAGATTCGGCATGGAGTTTGATATCCTGCCCGTCGCAATATTTCGTCAATACGAGGCAATTTTCGATAAAAGTGATATTGTTGACATCTCGACAGAGATCAGATTGCAGCGGGCAGTAAAATCGGCTTTTGAGATTGAAAAAATGCGTGAATCCGCAGCGGGATCCGACGCACTTCATGAAAAGTCAAAAGAGATTCTGCAGGCTGGCAAATCTGAGCTTGCAGCGGCTGGAGAGCTGGAGGGATATGCGCGTTCCATCGGCCACCAGGGCATCATGAAGATGCGTCTTTTCAACAGTGGGATGTCCTTTGGCCATCTGATGGGTGGTGCCTCTGCAGCGGTTCCGAGTTATGCCCCCACCCCCAACGGCGGGTGTGGCTCCAGCAGTGCGACAGGACTCGGTGCCGGCTTTCATCCCCTTGAAAAAAACGTTCCGATAATTGTTGATTACGCCTTTGCCAGTAACGGCTATATTTCAGACCAGACGCGAATATTCTGTATCGGAAAGCTGCCTGACGACCTGCAGAGAGGACACGATTTCATGCTGGAAATTCAGGAAATGGCGTCCGGCCTCTGCCTTCCTGGGGCAATAACCGGGGAAATATATCAGCAGCTGGTTGAGGCTGTGCAGAAAAAGGGCTGGGCAGATTATTTTATGGGGGCAGGCGAGCGTCAAATCCGCTTTATCGGTCACGGCACAGGGCTGGAACTGGACGAGTTCCCCTTTATCGCCCTCAACCAGAAACTGCCACTGGCAGCCGGCATGACGCTGGCCCTTGAACCCAAGCTTATTATCCCTGGAAAAGGGATAGTCGGAATTGAAAACACCAATGTAATCACAGAGAACGGCTTCGAACCCCTTGGGCACTTTCCCAATGAGGTGTGCGTGTTGCCGTCATAAATTAATTGTGCCTGTTTCCCCTTCAATTCTTGACAAGTACACGATTACCAGGTATTTTGGTACGCTTTTGAATTTTCGTAAATAAAATTGAATTTATTGAACTGGGGAAGAGAGCAGAATAAGACACAAGTTCACCCCCATCCAACACTGTAGACGGCGATTATGTTTGAAACTTTATCCGATAAACTCGAGGGAGCTTTTAAAAAACTCCGGGGCCATGGCACTCTCACTGAAGAGAATATGGCAGACGCCATGCGCGAGGTGCGCACCGCGTTGCTTGAGGCGGATGTCAACTACACGGTTGCCAAAGAGTTTGTAGCAACAATCACTGAAAAGGCAAAAGGGCAGGAAGTTCACAAGTCTCTTTCTCCCGGACAGCAGGTTGTCAAGCTTGTTCATGATGAGCTGATAGAACTCCTTGGCGGAGTAAATACACCAATTGCACTGGATGGCCGGCAGCCCGTCACCATCATGATGGCAGGCCTTCAGGGCTCCGGGAAAACGACGACAGCTGCGAAGATCGCCCGTCTGTTGAAGGAGCAGGGACGCAAGCCATATCTTGTCCCGGCAGACGTTTATCGTCCGGCAGCCATTGAGCAGCTGCAAGTGCTCGGCAAACAGATTGATGTCCCGGTATTTGGCTCCACTACGGAGATGAAACCGGTTGATATCTGCCGTCTGGCATTGGAAGATGCCGATATCAAAGGTTGTGACACCATCTTTATCGATACGGCTGGCCGCCTGCATGTTGATGAAGAGTTGATGGCTGAGCTCAAAGAGATTCAGGCAAAAATACCGCTTTCTGAAGTTCTTTTTGTCGCCGATTCCATGACCGGCCAGGATGCCGTTACAGTTGCAAACAAGTTTAACAGCGATCTGGAAATTTCCGGGGTTGTCCTTACCAAAATGGAAGGCGATGCCCGTGGCGGTGCTGCTCTCTCCATCAAGAATATTACCGGCAAGCCGATCAAATTTGTTGGGATAGGGGAAGGGCTTGAGGACCTTGAGGTTTTTCATCCGGAACGTGTTGCCTCCCGAATTCTCGGAATGGGCGACATTCTTAGTCTTATCGAGAAAGCGGAAAAGGTTGTTGACCGTAAAGAGGCCGACCGGCTGGCGGAAAAGCTGCGGAAAAACCAGTTTACGCTGGAAGATTTTCTTGATCAGATTCAGCAAATCAAGAAGATGGGTTCCCTTGAGCAGATTCTTGACATGGTTCCCGGAATCAAAAAGCTGAAACAACTAAAAGATGCGCCTAAACCGGATGAGAAGGAACTGCTGAAGACCGAAGCCATTATTCGCTCCATGACGAAAAAAGAGCGGGCCAATCATCAGATCCTCAACGCGAATCGGAGAAAACGTATCGCGCTGGGTTCCGGCACGCAGGTCAGCGAAGTGAACCGTGTACTGAAAAGTTACTCGGAGATGCTCAAGATGATGAAAAAATTTCGTGGAAAGCCCGGTGCAATTACGGGTGTCAAAAGAAGAAAAGCACCAAAGGGTATGAGGCGGATATAATTCTCAGTACCCTGTTTTTTTCACAAGAAACAAAGTATAAGACAACTCACCCTTCGTGGTGCCAACAGAAACAACAACCAAAGGACAACGGAATGGCTGTACGTATTCGTCTCACCAGACAAGGCAGAAAGAAAAAACCCTTCTACCGCATTATTGTTGCCGACGGCGAGAGCCCTCGCGATGGAAAATTTCTTGATATTCTTGGGACCTATGATCCACTTCAGGATCCCGCTGTCGTCAAAATTGATCGAGAAAAATTTAACAACTGGATTGGTCTGGGCGCATTGCCCTCCACCACGGTGAAAAGCATCCTGAAAAAGGCTTTGACTGCGTAACGCAATGGAAGACCTTATTGCTGCCGTTGCCTCTTCGCTTGTTGATACCCCCGGATCAGTGCAGGTTCAACTCGTGGATGATGAAGAAAATTATCATCTTGAGTTGAGCGTCGCTCCTGAGGATCTTGGCAAAGTAATAGGCAAGCAGGGGCGCACCGCGCGGGCGATGCGTCGTCTCCTTGCAGCGGCTGCTGCAAAACAGGGACTCACATCCCGCCTTGATATTGTGGAATAATCTGTGAATCTTTTTACTCTTCCCGACGATGACTGGTTGCTCCTCGGGTTCATTCGCAAAGCACAGGGAATCCGGGGCGAAGTTTCCATACAGTGTTTCTCCGGGCAACCAGAGAATATGAAACTCTATCCGGAAGTTTCCCTGATAAACAAAGAGGGAATAGTTTCCGATTCAGTGGTGATTGAAAATGCCAGGGTGCAGGGAAAATATGCTGTTCTGCACTTCCAGGGGTTTTCCACTCGCAATAAGGCAGAAGAAGTCCGTGGCTCCGGGATAATTATTCGCAAAGAGCTTCTGCCTGCTATCAGAAAAGATGAATATTACCTGCATCAACTTGTCGGGAAATCGGTAAAACTGGTTTCCGGTAAAGTCCTCGGGAGAGTTCGCTCCTTTTTTAATAACGGCGCCCATGATGTGGCTGTGATTGAAAAAGAGCGTGGTGAAGAAGTTTACATCCCGATGATAAAAGGTGTTATTGTCCAGAATGATGGGCAGGAGCTGGTTATTGATCCGCCTGAAGGCCTGCTGGAAGCAAATAAAGCGAAAGGAGATGTAGAGGAAAAAGGTTCGGAATGAGGTTTGATATTCTGACCATCTTTCCGGAACTGCTTCGTTCTCCTCTGGAGGAAGGCATCATCCGCCGGGCTCTTGAACGGCAACAGATCAGCGTTAATCTTGTCAACATCCGCGATTTTGCCTGTGACAAGCATCAGATGACCGATGACCGGCCTTTTGGTGGAGGAGAGGGGATGGTGATGAAACCAGAACCTCTGAGTGAAGCACTGAAAAGTTGCCAGGGAGCTGAGAAGAAGGCACGTACTATTCTCCTCAGCCCGCAGGGACGCAGATTTAATCAACGGATAGCGGAAGAGTTTGCTGCCGAAGAAGAACATCTTATCTTCGTTTGTGGTCGCTATGAGGGTGTTGATCAGCGCTTCATTGATTCATCTATTGATGAAGAACTTTCTATTGGAGATTTTATTCTCACCGGCGGGGAACTCGGCGCGATGATTGTCGTGGATACGGTGACCCGCTTACTGCCCAATGTCCTGGGATGTGCAGATTCTTCCGGGAAAGATACCTTCAGCCGCAACTTGCTGAAGCATCCGCAATATACGCGCCCGCGGGAGTTTGAGGGTGTTGAGGTTCCTTCTGAACTGCTTTCGGGAAATCATGAAGAGATAGAGCGTTACCGCTTCCTCGAATCAGTCCGCAATACACTGAAGAAAAGGCCTCAGTTGCTGGAAGAAGAAAGTTTCAGCCCGGCTGAGACTAAACTGCTGAAGAAGGAAGGTCTTTTCTTGCAGATTCGGTCAATTCAACACCGGGACATATAATGAGTGAAGGAGAGACAAGCCTTTATCTGGCACTGATCCATCATCCGGTGATGAACAAGAATCAAGAGATTATCGGCTCAGCCGTTACCAACCTCGATATTCATGACATTGCCCGAATGGCATGCACCTACGGAGTAGCCCGCTACTTTATTTCCACTCCATGGGCCGATCAGCATACAATGGTTGAGGAACTTCTCGATCACTGGCGCCACGGTCATGGAGCAAAATACAACCCGGCTCGGAAAGAAGCACTCTCCCGGGTACGTCTTGTGTGGAACCTTGACGAGATTGTGGAGCAGCTGGAAAAAGAATTTGGCAGAAAACCGCTGATTATTACCACCAGCGCCACTGAGCGGGAGAACACCCTGCCATGGCAGGAATTACGAGAACGAATCGGTGATAAAGAACCAGTGCTTATCCTTTTGGGGACGGCACACGGGCTCGCGCCGGAAATATTACAAAGAGCTGATTACAGTCTGCCGCCGATTCAGGGCGGAACACAGTACAATCATCTCTCGGTGAGATCTGCAGCATCGATCGTTGTTGATCGACTGCTTGGATCTTAAATTACGGGGTAACTGGAAACCTCCTGAGACTTTAACCTGACATAATCCCATGAGCACTATTATTGACAGAATCAACAAAGAACAAATGCGGACCGATATTCCCGATTTTCGTCCGGGAGACAATGTAAAAGTCCACATTCGTATCTTCGAAGGCAGCAAAGAGCGTATTCAAATTTTCCAGGGCGTAGTCATCAAGCGCAAACGTGGAACCATGAATGCCAGCTATACCGTGCGTAAAATCTCCCACGGTGTCGGCGTTGAAAAAATCTTTGCCCTGCACAATCCCCGCATTGAAAAGGTTGAGCTGGTCACGAAAGGACGTGTACGCCGTTCACGCCTCTACTACCTGCGTAACCGTACCGGTAAAGCTGCCCGTATTCGCGAGCGCGGCCTTAACCGATAAGTCCAGGCGGCACTTCCATTTTACCTCACCGTCGCGGAAATTTTTTCCGCGACGGTGTTGTTATGCCCTCTCTTCTCAGTCCAGGCCATGGGCTTGCAATTACCAAATCACTTCCATCAGACCGACGGGGATAATTTTGCCATTGAGAGGTATCTCTATGCCTCCAGCTGGCAGGCTGTTGCCGGAACGGATGAAGCCGGGCGAGGACCTCTCGCCGGCCCGGTAGTTGCAGCGGCCGTTATTCTTCCCCGCAGAGGAGAAACTTCTCTCTGGGTTGATTCAAAAAAATTGTCTCCAAAAAAATTGCTCCTTCTCAGAAGTGTACTGATGGAATCTGATGCCGTTATTGGTATAGGAGTCAGCAGTGTCACCGAGATTGAACAAATCAATATCCTCCAGGCATCCCTGCTGGCAATGGCGCGTGCCGTATTAAACCTGTCAACACAGCCGGACTGTCTCCTCGTTGACGGGAAATTCCCTACTCACATGCAACTGCCTCAGCTTCCTCTGATTAAAGGGGAGAGTCGCAGTGCTTCCATCGCCGCAGCCAGCATTATCGCTAAAACTCATCGGGATCAACTGCTCTGCGAACTGCACGAACAATACCCGCAGTATAACTTCGCACAGCACAAGGGGTATCCCACCCGTGAACATCGTAACGCCATTAAAAAATATGGAATCTGCCCGGCACACCGGCTCACCTTCAAAGGAGTAAAAGAGTATGTCGATACTGCGCCAGCTCCTCGGTAAATCGGGGGAAGAGATGGCAGCCACAGAGTTGAAACGAAAAGGCTACAAAATTCACGCCCGCAACTGGCGCTGCCAATATGGAGAAATCGATATTATTGCAGAAAAAGACAACTGCATTGCCATCGTTGAGGTAAAAACACGCAGCTCCGAGATATTTGGTCCCCCCACCTCGGCCGTCAATCGTCGTAAACAGGGACAAATTACCCGTGCGACAGAGTGCTGGCTGCAAGAAAATCACGTCGAGACGAACCTCCGCTTTGATGTCATAACCATCATTCAACAACGCGGCTGCAAACCTCTCCTTGAGCATTTTGAAAATGCCTTTGACTGCACCGGCTTTGGTTTGTAAATTCGCGGATGTTCCATTCTTGTCTCGTTGAATCAGCCATTCTCCCTCAAGGCTTCCCGTTTGATGAAAAACATCGATATTGCGAAACTTTTGCGCTATATTCCCACTCTGGAACGGAACCCTGTCTAAAAAAACAAGAACACGCTGAAAGAATTCCCCCACTTATGCAAAACACCCACTGTAACAGAGGTCTTTTTATCGTCTTTGAAGGTGCCGACGGCACAGGCAAGAGCAGTCAGTTGCGCCTGCTCGCACAATGGCTTGAGAACTCCGGGTATCATGTTTTGATGACCAGAGAACCCAGTGACGGTCGACATGGTCGGGCCCTGCGTGAGCATTTTTATTCCCGCAGTGAACTCTCACCTGAAAAAGAACTTGAGATGTTCCTGCAGGACCGCAGAGATCATCTTGAAAACTGCATTCAACCAGCCCTTGCTGAAGGAACATTTGTCCTGTGCGACCGCTACTTTCTCTCCACCGTTGCTTATCAGAGTCTGCATGGCTTCTCAACAGAGTTTTTGCTGAAAGAGAATGAGTTTGCACCGGCTCCGGACATCGCCTTTATTCTGCAGGCCCCACTGGCCACCTGTCTCCGACGTATCACCACCGATCGCGGAGAACAGCCCAACGACTTTGAGACCCGCGAGAGTCTCGAAAAGGTAGACACAATATTCCAGTCTCTTTCTTTTCCCTGGATCAGACGAATTGACAGCTCCGGTGGGATAGATGATATCCAGCAGAAACTGCAAAAGGATCTCATGCCACTGCTCAACAACATAAAAAGAACCCGATGAACTTGAGATTCACATTCCTTCCCGCTACGGCACGCCTCAGCGTCACGATTCTCGCTGCCAGTCTGCTGCTTTCACAGGGTTGTACCACCATTTTTCACAGCGACAGGATAAATTCCTCCCAGGCTCCGATGGTAGAGAAGGTCCTTAAAGACACCCGCCGGGCTGTTCACAATGTTCCCGACATTCCCATGTGCCCCTCCGCTACAGAACCATCCGAAGAAAATTTACCCCAGGATACTGTGGCAGAAGATCCTCTTGATCTCAACTGTTCCTGGTTCTATTTTCTCTGGGGCTCCCAGGCCGAATATGATCACCGCTACGAAGAAGCACTGGATTTCTACCAGAAATCTCTAATCTGCGCCCCGCACACCCGCTACATTGAACGGAAACTGCCACTGCTGATGATGCAGATGGAACGCTATGACGATGCGGACAAATGGCTCACCAACAGGCTTAAAAATGCCCCGGAGGACACTGACTGGCTGCAGCTGCAGGGCACCGTTGCTTTGGAGCAGAACGAACCGAAGAAAGCCGCCGAAAATTTCCGCAAAGTGCTTCAGATTGACCCGACTGACGAACAGATCACCAACCATCTCGCTGCCCTCTATGCAAGGCTCGGTGAACTGGACAGGGCGGAGTCACTGCTCCAGAGCTTTGTTTTTAACCATAAAGACGCCATCGCCCCGCGCATTACTCTGGCCAGAATCCTTACCGATCAGAAACGTTTTACTGACGCGGAAAAACAATATGATATCATTCTCAAACAGGACTGGTCCAACACCATCGCTTTTGAACTTGCTTCCCTTTACCGTGTCAGGTCGAAATATAACAAAGCGGAAGAGGTGTTCAAACAGATGCTCAAGCATGATTCACACGATGAAAAAGCAGGCGTCAATCTCGCCCAGCTTTATATTGACCAGCAAAAATATACTGATGCGGAACAGGAGCTGAACCGTCTGCGCAGCTTCAGCGACAACATCTCCACCATCGATTACTTCCGCGCCAGCCTCTATCTCAAACAGAGACGTAATGAAGAGGCAGAAAACTTGCTGGCATCCCTGCTTGATACCCCGAGACAAAATGATGCAGCGTGGTTCCTTGGCTTGCTCCAATATCAGGAACAAAAGAAAAAGCAGGCCCTTGCCACCCTGAAAAAGGTTGGAAGTGACAGCGAAAACTTCGAAGAGAGCGTTTATTTGCAAACACGAATCTACGAAGAGTTGAAAGATTTCAACGAAGCGATCAAGAATCTGAAAGAGTACATCGCTGATCACGAACACAGTTCTCCCATCTTCTACGCCCTCATCTCCTCCCTGTTACAGTCCCATGGGAAAATGCGCGAAACGAAAGCGTTTCTTGAAGAGGGTCGCACTCTTTACCCGGACAACGTGCAGTTGCTTTACGAAGCGGGGCTTTTTTATGAACGTCAGGGAAGCGAAGCTCAGGCCATACGCTCCATGGAAAAAATTCTTGAACTGAATCCTGATCACGCTGAAGCCCTCAACTTCCTTGGTTACAGCTGGGCAGATCAGGGGATAAAACTTGACAGGGCTTTTGAATATGTCACCCGTGCCAATGAACTCAAGCCCGAAAATGGTTTTATTCTCGATAGTCTTGGCTGGGTACTTTACAAACAGGGAAACCTCCATAAGGCGGCAGACTCCCTGCACAGGGCATTGCGTATCACTCCCGAGAACTCACTGATCATGGAGCACCTCGGGGATGTATACAGCGCTCTTAAACAGCCCCGGGATGCCCGTAAATATTACGAGGAAGCCTGGAAGGCCTCCAATGACAGTAAAGAAAAAGAGAGAATCCGTGCAAAAATCAACAAACTCATATAAGTGCAGGGCTCTCCGTTGCGCCGCTGTTCTCGGCATAGCTGTTCCCCTCTTGCTCGGCGGCTGTGCCAGAGAAGGACAATGGAGTGGAACTCTGGTCCCAGGGGAGTCTGCCCCACAATTTGCAACCGTTCTTGATACCATGGTAGCCCGCGATGCACTCTGCCCGCAGACCTTCGTTGCCGATGTACAGGTGGACTACGAATCTCCCCGCGAAAATCGCAAACTGCAGGGTTTCCTCCAGTTTTCTCTGCCGGGAAACTACAAGTTTATTGTCACCAATCCTCTGGGGCAACTGGTGTGGGGAACGGCTGGAAACCGCCGCCATTACCAGGTTATAAACACCATGGAAAAAAAATATGTTGAAGGGGGAATGGACTCTTTTGTCTTGAGAAATAAGCTCCCTGTTTTCCTGATACAGAGTCCCTGGGGCAACTGGCTGACGGGGCGGGTCAGCTATGGAGCAAACCGTATTGTTGATATTCGTAAAGACAAAGAAAATCGCGGGGTCTGGATTACAGTGAAGACAAACTCTTCGGAGGGGCCACGGGATCATCTGCTTATCAACCCGCAGCTGCAGCAGCTTGTAGAGCGCGTCATTACAGACCTTGATAACGATGAACTGGCCACCGTCAACTACAGTGACATGAAAACGCCAACTCCCGAAAATCCAACCGAGGAGATGGCCCAGTGCCTCCAGCCCGGCTCTATTACCATCAGCGGCCTCCCCTGGAACAGTCACATCGGACTGAACCTCTCCCGCATTGAAACCCGTCGCGGAGAGGAATCGTACTCTCTTCCCCAGCCTGCAAGGTATTTTCGGCAATATCAACCGTAAAATGCCGCAAAAAAGGGGTTGCCTTTTTCAGGACAACCCCTTTATAAACACTGTCGGGAAAGAGATAAAACTGTGAAGACCACTGCTCAGTTCGTCTCCACCGGTGCAAGTTCCTTGATAACGAGGGTAAAAGTGCTGTTGTCGCGATAAAAATACTGGTGCAGGCTGAAATCCTTGTCTTTCGCCAGATCAAGAGAAACCCGGACACCACCCTTCTCCTTCTGGACCTGTACCTTCTGGACCAGTCCGTCACCAGAGGAAACAACATCTTTTACACCGTCAGCAAGGATGGTATCCTTGAACTCACAGAAAACCTGCGGAGTCATTCCCTCTCCGGTGGTGATAACAGGAGGATAAAATCCGTTCAGAGCGAAATTGATCCGCTCACCTTCATTCCTGCTTCCAGTGAAAGTGATTTTATGCAACTTCCCGGCACCAGCCTTTGCACTCGGTTTTTTGTTGATGGTCCTCGCTGCAATTTTTTGAAGGGACGCTGTCGATGCAGCAACTGACGCTTCATTTGTCACAGCAGGGAGAGAAGCAGCAGGACCGTGTCCGCTCAGGGCAACCTGCAACACTCCGCCCTGCAAACTGTCGGTAAAACTCACTTGAAGGTCCGGCATGAGATCAATAACCACCCGTGTTTTCTCCGGAGATTTATACCATGCAGAACGTATCTGGCGCACAAATAGCGAGTCTTCCAGAACTCTCCCGTTCTGCCCGGAATATTTGCCTTCGGCAAAATCGATGACCACCCGCGGACTGGCACCTTTGAGTTCAAAAATCTTATATGTTGCCCCAGGCCCTGTTTTGAAGGAAAGGACCTCAGTGTTTTCAGCCTGCTTTGTGAACTGAACCGGGTCAATGGTGTAATTTGCAGCCATTACGACACCACCCACCGGTGAAATAAGTCCACAGGAAAGTGCCAGTGCCGCCGAAAACAGAATCTTTTTCATTGGAGAACCTTTAAGGAAATCTTATTAAAATATTTTCTTGCTAAATACATTTGAATACAACACAATCACTTGAAAAGTCAACCAGATTCAAGTATTTCTCTGCCCCTCTTCAGTACCTGTTCCGCCGGAACAGACTATTTTGAAGTGTTGCCGTAAACCTATAAATTATCTTCTATTTTTCATGTCAAATACAAATTTTCTCTCTTCAATCTCCCGCCCCGGTCGCTATCTCGGCCAGGAATTCAACTCTGTTGTCCGTCCATGGGAAAGTGCTGATGTCCGCATCGCTCTCGCCTTTCCCGATCTTTATGAAATCGGCATGTCCCATCAGGGACTGCAGATCCTCTATCATATTCTCAATCAGCGGGACGGCCTGCTCGCGGAACGCTGTTATGCACCCGCTCCGGATATGGAACAACTTCTGCGGGAGAAAGGGCTTCCTCTCACGACCCTCGAAGGAGAACACCCGCTCGCCGAATTTGACGTCATCGGGATAACTCTGGCCTACGAACTCTGCTACAGCAACATCCTCACCCTGCTTGATCTGGCGAAGATCCCTTTTTACAGCAAAGATCGCAGTGACAGTGATCCCTTGCTCATCGCCGGCGGAGCCTGCGCCCTCAACCCCGAACCCGTAGCCGATTTTTTTGATGCCGTGCTCCTTGGTGACGGTGAAGAGGCAATAGTTGACATGGCAGAGGTGTTGCGAGGCAATCGCGACTGCAGTCGTGCTAAAAAACTGCGGTTGCTGGAAAGTGTAGATGGCATATACATCCCCTCCCATTTCCAGCCAAGGATGAAAGGCAACCGCATTGAGGGTATTACGCGTATCGATGGAGATGTCTCCAGGGCCACTGTCTCGCGTCGTATTCTGGCGGACCTGAACGACACCGACTTTCTCACCCATCCCCTTGTACCAAACGCCAAAACCGTCCATGACCGTTTCGTCATAGAGGTGGCACGGGGATGCACCCGGGGATGTCGATTCTGTCAGGCCGGGATGACCTATCGTCCCGTGCGTGAACGTACACCTGAAAAAGTGATTGCGCTGGCAAAAGAGGGCCTTGGCAATTCCGGCTTTGAAGAGCTGGCACTGCTCTCTCTCTCCACGGGGGACTACTCTTGCCTTGATCAGACTCTCGCCCCGCTGATGGACTCTTTTGTAAGCAAAAACATCAGCATCGCCATGCCCTCCATGCGGGTTGGAACCCTCACGCCCTCCGTAATGGAGCAGATCAAAAGGGTGAGGAAAACGGGCTTCACTCTTGCCCCCGAAGCAGGTTCAGAACGCCTGCGTCAGGTAATAAACAAGGGCATCACGGAAGAAGACCTGCTCGCCACCTGCAATGACGCCTTCCGCCTCGGCTGGATGCTGATCAAGTGTTATTTCATGATCGGTCTCCCCACTGAAACAAATGAGGATATCGTCGCCATGGCGGACCTGGTTCGCAAAGTGCTGCAGGCCGGCAGAGAGGGGCATGCCCTCGCCGTTCAAGGGAAAAAGAGAGGACCGCTGCCACAGGTAAACGTCAGCGTCGGCACCTTCGTTCCCAAACCGCACACCCCGTTTCAGTGGCAGCGCCAGATTGGTATAGAAGAGAGCTTCCAGCGCATCCATCTGCTCCAGGACAATATGCCGCGGAAAGGCAGCAACCTGAAGTACCATAAGCCAAAGGTGAGCTGGCTTGAAGGCGTTTTCTCCCGTGGCGACCGTCGCCTTGCCCCCCTGATCGTTGAAGCGTGGAAGAAAGGTGCCCGGCTTGACGCATGGACGGAGTATTTTAATCTTGATTACTGGCTCAACGCCGGTGAGATCATCGGACTGGACCTTGACGACTATCTGCGTGAGCGCGATCTTAATGAGATCTTGCCATGGTCCCATTTGAGTGCAGGGGTTGATACCGAATTTCTGAAAGAAGAATGGCACCGCGCCCTTGGAGGTCTCTACACACCCGACTGCCGCTATAACGACTGCAACCAGTGCGGGGTCTGCAACTTTAAAGATATTCACCCCATCGTTCATAACCGCAACGGGGAGATGCCTCCTGCAGTCAGCACTCCGGAATCGGTGGAACCTCCATCCAACCAGCACTTCAAATATATAGTTCACTACAGCCGTCGCGGGAGAATTTGCTATCTTGGTCATCTTGAGGTTCTGCAGCTTGTCTTCCGAACTCTGCGGCGAGCAGATATTCCGGTTCATTTCAGTCAGGGCTTTAACCCGTCGCCGAAAGTTTCTTTCGGTCCGGCACTGCCGGTGGGCACTGAAAGTCTTGCCGAATTTTTCATTATGGACCTGACTCGACCCCTTCCTGATCTCAAGGCCACCGCAGAAAGGCTCAATGCAACTCTGCCTCCGGGTCTTGAGATTCTGAGACTTGAACTGCACAACGGGAAAATGCCACAAAAGATGAGAGTTAACTATAGAATTTCTTATGGCTCTCCGGTAGGAGAGCAACAACGCAGTGCTGTTGCCGCCTTCCTCGACGCACCGCAGTTTCTTGTTAAACGGGAACGTAAAAAGAAAATGCAGGAAGTTGATATCCGTCCACAAATTTCTTCATTCACGGTGGAAGGAGACGATCTTCTGCTCTCCGTAATAAGTGAGCCAGCGGTTCCCGGAGTCAAACCAGCCGAAGCGGTTGCAGCTGTCTGCGGGCTTGCACCCTCCGAGAGCCAAAAAATAAAAATTCTCAAAGAGGGATGGTCACCCCTCTGACAGGGGTGGAAATTATGCTCAGGGCAAAAGGTTACATTGTTTTACTGACTGCACTCTTTTTTCTTCCCGTCACTGCCTGCAGTGCTGTGGCATTGAAGAACACGAGTCGTGACCCGGCCACGTCCATGGTGGAGAACGGCGGTTTCCTGGTTGCTGGTCATAAATCACAGAGCTATCGGGCGGATGAAAAATTTACCCCCGCCTCCACCCTGAAAATACTCACAAGCCTCGTTGCCCTTGAACGACTCGGCGCAGAGTACCGTTTTTCAACCCTGCTCTACCTTGACCGGGGCAGGAACCTCTACGTCAAGGGCGGGGGAGACCCTTTCCTGACCTCGGAAGCAGTACTGGAGATTTGCCACAGACTGCACAAAGCAATCCCCGGCATCACATCAATAAATACCCTCTACCTTGATGACAGTCGTTACGATCTCAAGGGCCGACAGGTAAGCATTGAGAACTCACAGAATCCGTACGATGCTCCCAACGGAGCCCTTGCCGTCAATTTTAACACTCTGCCTGTCAAGGTCTCAACAAATGGCAAGGTCTCCTCCGGGGAGAACCAGACTCCTACTCTGCCTCTTATACAGCAGCGTGCTCAAAGTCTGCATCTTCGCCCCGGCATACACCGGCTCAATATCGCATGGAAGGCCCCGCAGCGGGATAATTTTCGCAATCTGACCCCCACACTGCTCTACGCCGGACAACTCTTCGCCGCCCAGCTTGCCCGGAGTGGCATTACAGTAAAAAACGGCATCAGCCGCCGCGAAACCCCCTCTACACTCCGCCCCGTTGTCATATACAAGAGTGAGAAGACGCTGCAGGAGATGGTTCGCCTCGTGCTCAAATACTCCAGCAATTTTATTGCCAATCAAATCTTCCTCCAGCTCAGCTTCGAGCGGAATCGCCAACTCGGCCATCCCGCCACCTGGGAGGATTCCCGAAAAATTGTCAACTCATACGTTCACAACAAGCTGGGCATCTCTTCGCGTCAGTTCCATTTTGAGGAAGGTTCCGGACTCTCTCTGGAAAACCGTTTTACCTGTACCGCCTTTATCCACATTCTCAAAGGATTCCGCCCCTGGGCATATCTAATGAAGAAAAAAGGGGATGATCTGGTAAAGAGCGGGACCATGCCCCACACCGGAGTCTTCTGCTACGCGGGATACTTCACCCGGGGAGAGGAGCTCGTTCCCTTTGTTCTGCTGCTCAATCAGCACAGGGACAGCCGCTACAGCCTGCTGCAGCTGCTGCACAAAAGAGCCCTTTAAAACCACCGCAAACAACAAAGCCCCCAACTTCCTGAGAAGTCGGGGGCTGTTCCTTTTTCATGCACACAAACAATCAGGCAGCGACGTTCCACTGGCTGCCACTCCCGACAGTAACGTCCGTCTGGTAATCTGCTCTAATTCAGGGGGCATCGAATAATCGCCCATCTTCTTCGTTACAGTCAGAAATTTATCCTCCGACAAAGCGAGGGACGAGACGTCGAGGTAAGCGCTCTACTCCAATATCAAAGTTATACCTGCGGTAAATTTTCTTCTGAACCTCGAATATGGACGGGATACAAGCGGTTTCAAGGTTCCCTCATGCTAAAAAACAGGGTGACCTTGCCGCCATCCTCACCGTGCATACAAAACACCATCCTGCATTGCCGCAGGCTCATCACTCGTAAACCTCCGCATCGACAAAAGCGATGCCCTTCTCATCTTTTTCAGAGAGCAGCGGAGTAAAGTCAACCGGCCAGTCGACACCGATGGTGGGATCATTCCACTTGATACCACGCTCATACTCCGGTGCCCAGTAATCGGTAGTACGATAAAGGAATTCAGCTTCATCAGAAAGTACGGCGAAGCCATGAGCGAACCCGGCCGGAACCCAGAGCTGCTTTTTGTTTTCTGCGGACAGTTTCACCCCGACCCACTGGCCGAAAGTGGGAGAAGAGCGGCGAATATCCACCGCAACATCGAAGACCTCCCCCATCAGAACCCGTACCAGTTTACCCTGCGCATGCTTGATTTGATAGTGGAGCCCACGCAACACCCCTTTGGTGGAACGGGAATGGTTATCCTGCACAAAAACAGTCTCCAGCCCGGTCTCTTTCTCCCAGTCTCGCTGGTTAAAGGATTCAAAGAAAAAACCGCGGGGGTCTCCAAAGACCTGTGGCTCAACGATAAGTACCTCTGGAATTCTGGTCGGTGTTACCTTCATGATCTCCTCAAGCTTAGGGAACTGGTTTTAATGTAGTCAAAAAATCACAACTCACTTTCAGCGAGTATACATCTTTTCGTAGTAATTTTGATAATCGCCACTGACAATTTCGTCCATCCACTGCTTATGGGTGAGATACCAGTCGAGAGTCTTCTCAATACCTTCTTCAAAACTCACCTTTGGCTGCCAGCCCAGTTCTCTGTCAATTTTCCCAGCATCAATGGCATATCGGCGATCATGACCAGGGCGGTCGGTAACGAAGGTAATCAGTGACCGCCGCGGCTCACCGCTCTTCAGCGGCGCGACCTTCCTGTCGAGCAGGTCACAGACAACATGCACTATTTCAAGATTCTGTTTCTCATTGTTGCCACCGATATTGTAACTTTCCCCGTTTCTGCCCCGCAGCAGCACCTGTTCAATGGCTTCACAGTGATCGACAACGTAGAGCCAGTCGCGCACATTTTTGCCATCCCCATATACCGGCAGAGGTTTCCCGTGCATGGCGTTGTTAAAAATCAACGGAATCAACTTCTCCGGAAACTGCCAGGGACCATAATTGTTAGAGCAGTTGGTGATACGCACCGGCAGACCATAGGTATGAAAGTAGGCAGAAGCGAGGTGATCTGAACTGGCCTTTGAAGCAGAGTATGGTGAGCGGGGATCATACCCGGTATTCTCGGTAAAGAAACCTGTCTCTCCGAGGGAACCATACACCTCATCAGTGCTTACATGGAGGAAACAGCGTTCTCCGGCACCGGCATTATCGACGAGCCAGGCTTTGCGAGCTGTCTCAAGCAAAGTAAAGGTGCCTATAATATTCGTTTCAATAAAAGCGGAGGGACCAGTGATGGAACGGTCAACGTGAGATTCGGCCGCGAAGTGAACCACCGTATCAATTTTTTCTTCAGTAAAAAGTTTTTCTACCAGTTCAGCATCACAGATGTCGCCACGCACAAAGCGGTATTTTTCCCCCTCTTCAAGACCTTCCACGTTTTTCAGATTGCCGGCGTAGGTAAGTTTATCTAAATTTACCACCCGCCATTCTTCCGGTTTACCGGCGAGCAGATGCACGAAATTGGAGCCGATAAAACCGGCGCCTCCTGTTACTAAAACTGTTTTTCTCATTTTCCCAAACGTGTTATAGCGATTTTTGATTTGCATTCTTTGTAAAACATCCATATTCTACGAAGTTTTTCCGATTCAACTTTATAATAAAAATTCCCCTGAAATTAAAGTACAATTTATCCAATGAGCAAACGACAAGACCAGGAAATAGCCAAACGACGCACCTTTGGAATTATCAGCCACCCCGATGCAGGGAAAACCACTCTCACGGAAAAGCTTCTCCTCTTCGGTGGCGCCATCAATATGGCCGGAGCCGTAAAATCAAGGAAGGTGGCGCGCAAGGCAACCTCCGACTGGATGGCCATTGAACAGGAGCGCGGCATATCTGTCAGCACATCTGTAATGAAGTTTTCCTACCGCGATTTCGAGATCAACCTCCTCGACACCCCGGGGCATCAGGACTTCTCCGAGGATACCTACCGTGTACTCACTGCAGTGGACTCGGCCATCATGGTCATCGACTCCGCCAAGGGCGTTGAGGCTCAGACCGAGAAACTGATGGAGGTGTGCCGCATGCGCAACACGCCGATCATCACCTTTATAAACAAACTCGACCGCGAAGGTCTCTCCCCCCTCGACCTCATGGCCGAAGTGGAGGAAAAGCTGCAGATTGAATGTACTCCAATGTCATGGCCCATCGGCATGGGCAAGACCTTCAAAGGAGTATACAATATTTACAAGAAGCAAATCCACCTTTTCACCCCCGGCGGTCAAACCCGCGATACAGCAGGAATCACCATTGAGGATCTCAAGGACCCGAAACTGGATGAAATCCTCGATTCTCAAGCCGACGAACTGCGTGAAGATATTGAACTGCTGGCAGGGGCAGCAAACCCCTTTGAGTATGACCAATACCTCTCCGCGACCCAGACCCCGGTCTTCTTCGGGTCGGCAGTCAACAACTTCGGAGTCCAGGAAATGCTCGACGGCTTTGTCGAAATGGCTCTGCCTCCAGGCCCCCGTCAAGCACTGACCCGCATAGTGAATCCACACGAAGAGAGTTTCTCTGGTTTTGTCTTCAAGATTCAGGCGAATATGAACCCGGCACATCGAGACAGGATCGCTTTTCTACGTATTTGCTCCGGAAAGTTTACCAGGGGCATGAAGGTTATACACCACAGAATTGGCAAAGAAATAACCCTCGCCAATGCCACCATCTTTATGGCTCAGGAACGGGCCAGCGTAGAGGAAGCCTGGCCCGGCGATATCATCGGCCTGCATAATCATGGTACGATCAAGATCGGCGACACCTTCACCTTAAAGGAACCGCTGAAATTTACCGGTATCCCCAATTTTGCACCGGAACATTTCCGCCGGGTACTGCTTAAAGACCCACTGAAAATGAAGCAGCTGCAGAAAGGACTTATCCAACTCGCCGAAGAGGGAGCGATTCAGGTCTTTCGCCCGATGATCGGCTCAGACTGGGTAATGGGGGCCGTGGGCGTATTGCAGTTTGAGGTCACCATGGCCCGCCTGCTCAATGAATACAACGTTCACGCCATCTCTGAACAGATCGATTATGGTGCCGCGCGCTGGGTACACAGTAACGACAAGAAGAAGATGGAGGAGTTTGAACGCGCCAATCAGGCGACCCTCGCCCGGGATTCAGAAGGATTTCTCACCTATCTCGCCAGAAACGAATGGATGCTCAATTTTTTTATGGAGAAATGGCCGGACATCATCTTCGAAAAGACACGGGAAAACGTCTGACCAGGGAGCGACACAGCAGCAAGAGAATTTTTTTTATTTTTAACGTAATTCAAAATGGATAAAAGGTAATAAAATGAAAGTGATTTCATTCATAAGAACTTCCCTTTTCCTTCTCTTGATTTCTCTGCTGCTGGTTTTTTCTCCCGATGCAGGCTCCGCAAAGGCAAAGGCCGTTCCGCCTTCTGTTGAGCAGAACATCTCTGCACCTTTTGCAACTGTAGACGGAGCCGTCCCCCCCCCCCGGACAGTTGACGAGGAGAAGATGCTCCTCTCCATCCACGAATTGCGCCAGAAGATTCAAAAGCAGATCCGAGACAAAACCCGCGAGGCAGAAAAATTACGGACGGACAATGATAAAACGATCGCCCGGGAGGAGATCGCCAAACTCCGGGAATCCATGGCCACCGCCGACAACGACTTTGAGAAGATGGCCACCGGAGTGGATACATCCAAATTCAAGGCAGAAGATCAAACCTTCTTCGACTGGAAGCAGGAGATTTTCGATCTGATGAAGCCGGGAATCATGGAGTTGAAGCAGCTCACCGTGCAGGCACGGCGCAAGACGGAACTCCTTGGTCAGCAGGAGAAATATCAAGAACTGCTGCCCATGGCAAAAATCGCCACTAAAAATCTCCATGAGTTGCTGAAAACCACGAAAGGCCAGGCACTCCAGTCTCAGGTTCAGACCTTGATTCCAGAGTGGGAACGCCTTGAAAGTCAGATCTCAAATGGTCTCGATATCGTCAATATGGAACTGGCGAATATGAATGACACGCAACAGACCCTGCTGGAGAGCAGTAAGGCAACCCTGAAAAAATTTGCCCGTACCCGGGGCCTCTATCTCAGCATCGCCCTCCTCACCTGTTTTCTGATTGTCTTCATCTTCCGCTTCCTGCAGACCTTTATCCGACGGATGATTCCGGGCCATGACAGCGAGTATCGCCCTTTCCAGATTCGTGTGTATGACCTCGCCTTTCAGGTCTCCACCATCCTCGCCGGCATCTTTGCCTTTATTCTTGTCTTTTATGTGGTGGAAGACTGGGCCCTTCTCTCCTTTGCCATTATCTTCCTCGCCGGCCTCGCCTGGGCAACGAAAACCGCCCTGCCGAGATTCTGGCAGCAGAGTGAAATGATGCTCAACGCGGGCCCGGTACGTGAAGGCGAGAGGCTCCTTCTTTACGGGGTACCCTGGCTGGTAAAAAATATCAATATCCGCACCACCATTGAAAACCCTGATCTCGGCCTCACCATAAAGGTTCCAATTCGCGACCTCTTCGATAAAACCTCGCGAACCTTCAGCAGACATGAACAGTGGTTTCCCTGCCGACGGGATGACTGGGTGATTCTCTCTGACGGCACCCGCGGCGGCGTAGTCGCCCTCTCCCACGAGATTGTGGAGCTGGTAATGCGTGGCGGTTCCCATAAAACCTATCAGACTGCAGATTTTCTTGGCCTTGCCCCGCTCAACCTGTCACGCAATTTCCGTATCAAGGAGTATTTTGGCATCGGTTATGACAATCAGGCAGACGCCACAGGACGGATTCCCAAACAACTTGAAGACTTTATGCTTGGCAAAATTGAAGCAGAGGGGCTCCAGGAAGAACTGCTCTCGCTGCGGGTGGAGTTTAACTCGGCAGGGGCATCGTCGCTGGATCTGGTGGTCATTGCGGACTTCAAAGGCAGCGCCGGCCCCATCTACAACCGTCTGCGGCGGGCAATCCAGCGCTGGTGTGTAGATGCCTGCACTCAATACGGCTGGGATATTCCCTTCCCGCATCTCACAATCCATCAGAGGGGAAACGAAGCAGAAACGCCGCCGGAGAAATAAGGGGCCCCTGAAACAGCTTGTGTTTCGTTTATATTCGAGGCACAGGAAGAAATTTACCGCAGGTATCACTTTGAGATCGGAGTCCAGCGCTTACCTCGACGTCTCGTTCCTCGCTTTGTCGGAGGATAAATTTCTGCCTGTAACAAAAAAAGACAGGCTATTATTCGATGTCCCCATAAAGAAAAGGGACCTACATTTCATCACCTACAAAGGCGAGAGCATAACCTTTAGAGAGAGCAGTAGCGGTCTTGGAACGGGCTACAGTGAGAATTCGCTGGATCGTCCCCCGCGACACCCCCATCTGTTGTCCAGCCTCTTCCTGGGTGAGACCTACACAATCACAAAGCCGCAGAGCTTCAAGTTCATCGCGATGCAGATCCACCTGATGCAGACCTTCCACAGGAACCCCTGCGGGACGATAAATCAATTCGCTGAATTTATGCTCAAAATTTCGTTCTTTTTTCGGTCGTGGCATGGCTCGTCTGCTGGCTGAGGGTTTATGGATTTATGATATCTGCCCATATATGCCTCGAACCCTCGAAAATTTCAATAGCTACAGGTGCTTCTGCAACCTGCCTGTTCGTGGACAAAAGCCGCAGGGTTCAGTATATTGCAGGATACTCATCGAATAATCCCGCCCATATCAGGGGAAAAACAGACATGCTCCGAATTGCAGCCTTCCTGCTTCTTCTCACCTTCTTTTTTCCGACCCTGCCCGTCCGAGCCGACGATGCGGCGAAATTTATTGACCTCACAGCGGCCGTCTCCCCCAGCACACTGCTGTTTTATGCGAAGTTGAAACACAGCCTCACAGGGGATATGCGTGAGGGACTGCACAGCGGTCTTCCCCTCACGTTCACTTTCACCATAAAACTCCACCGCAATGCCCGTGGTGGCCCCGGTGAACTGGTCGCCGAACACACCTTCCAGCATGTCATCAGCTACGATACACTCACTGACGATTATCATGTCCACCTTGAGGAACACAACAACCGTAATCAGGTTTTCACTGATGCCGCCAGCGCCGAAAATGCCCTCAACACCCTCAGCGGGGTACCGATAACCAATGTTGGCCGCCTGATTCCAAACAATACCTATACGCTGAGAATAAAGGCCGATCTCTACCACAAGAGCCTGCCGCCGGGCCTTGAGTCGATTTTGCCTTTCCTTACATGGGACGACCGTCGAATCGACTGGCAGACCATCGAATTTAACTATCAGTCAGTCAAACCATGACAGTACAAATCGACGACCTTAACCAGCCTGATCTTTCCGCCGCCAACGTGGGACGTCTGCGCCAGCGACGCAAGCGTATTCGCTGGTGGATTATACTGTTCTGTCTGCTGCTTATCCCCCTGGCCACCTGGTTCCAGGCGAGTCTGTTCAGCGGAGAACCAGGCAGTCCGCAGGACAACAACATTCTCATCTTCATTCTCATCAATATCAACGTCCTGCTGGCGCTTGTCTTCCTCTTCCTCGTACTGCGAAACCTTGCAGAGGTTTTGTTTGAGGGGCGTGCACGTCGTTTCGGCCGCAAGCTGAAGACCAAACTGATAGCCTCTTTTCTGCTGCTCTCCCTCATTCCAACCCTGCTGCTCTTCTTCGTCTCCATGCAGATAATTTCCACCTCCATGGACTACTGGTTTGACGACTCCGTAGAAGACTCCCTGCAGAAATCACTCACCCTTGCACAGTCTCTGCTCAACACGGGGAAAAAACAGACCACCCAGTTCAATCAGTCCATTGGACAGATCCTGCGCAATGACGGGCTCAGGAATGTCCCCGGAGACGGCACAGAAGATCTCTTGAAAAGAATCATCCACTACACCCCCGACGGAAATCTTGATATTATCCGATTGGAAAGACTTGATGGCAAGGGAAGACTGAAGGTCTCCAGTCCACGCATGCAGGACACACTTCTCCCAGCCATTCCCTGGAAAACGCTACAGACCGTGAGAAATGGTGGAGACAGCGAATCCCTGGTACAGGAGCTGAAAGATGGCTCCCTCGTCAGCAGTGTCACTCTGCTCAACCTTGATTCCAAAGGGACTGACAAGGCACTGGTCATCTGCTCGATTCTCCTTGATTCGGAACAGCTTGCTCAAATGACGGCCATCAGTCATGGGATAGAAAACTATCGCCAGCTCAAACACTTCAAAGAACCTATTAAATTCTGGCTGGTGGTCTTTCTGCTCATCGTCACTCTAATGGTGGCCTTTGCCGCCATCTGGTTCGGGCTTTACATCTCCCGCGGGCTCACCTCACCACTGGAAAATCTCGTCCTCGCCACCCAGAGAGTCGCCGGAGGCGATCTGCAGTTTCAAATGCCCGCCGACAGCAACGATGAAATGGGCAAACTGATGAAATCCTTCAACCTGATGACAGATCATCTTAACCGCTCCAATCAGGAACTTGCCGGTGCCCATGCCGCCCTGCAGCGAAGTTCGGAGGAGTCTGAACAACGGCGGCGCTACACGGAGATTCTTCTGCAGAATGTCCAGGCGGGGGTAATCTCCCTGGACCGTGATGGAAAAATCACCACCATCAACCGCTTTGCAGAAAACCTGCTCAATATCGACAGCAGTTTCTTTATAAACCACAATTTCACCGATGTTCTACCAACCTCCCAGGCGGAGATTGTCATCGGTTTTATTGAAGAATTGAGCGTAACCGGCAAACTCACCATCGAAAAGCACATCAAACTGCGCGTCCTCGGCAAGGGCTTTTCTCTGCTGATCAATTTCACCCGACTCGACAATGATAACGGTGAGCTGCTCGGCTACGTGCTGGTCTTTGACAATCTGACTAAAATTGAGAAGATGCAGCGCATGGCGGCCTGGCGTGAGGTAGCACGGCGCATTGCTCATGAGATTAAGAACCCCCTCACTCCTATACAGCTCAGTGCTCAGCGACTGCGTCGGCGCTATCCTCAGCTCATTGCCGAGCAGGGCAGCGTTCTTGATAAATGCACCAATACCATCATTGACCAGGTGGACGAAATAAAGCTGCTGGTCAACGAGTTTTCCCAGTTTGCCCGCATGCCCAAAATTGAAAAAGTGGCAGGGGATATCGTGACACTCGCACGGAGAACCCTCGACCTCTACGAAGAAGCACACCACCAGATACAATTCACCTTTACCGCCAATGACATTCCGATCTTCCCCTTCGACCGTGAACAGATAAAACGCTGTCTGATTAACCTGCTCGACAATGCGGTTGCAGTTTTGCCGGTCGGCGGTAAGATATCAATCACTCTGGCCCGGGATGACGAAGGTGAAAATCTCTTCATCTCTGTGGCTGACGACGGCCCGGGTATCCTCCCGGAAAACCAGTCACGCCTCTTCGAGCCCTATTTTTCCACGAAAAAAACGGGGACGGGCCTTGGTCTGGCCATCGTCTCCACCATTATCGCCGATCATAATGGTCACATTCGGGTACAGGACAACACTCCCCGGGGAACCATTTTTATTATCGAATTGCCGCTCACGGCCCATTCCTCAACATCATGAAAACCTCTTCAACATCCCATGACGAAAAAGATTCTCATAATTGACGATGAAGCCGCCATCCGCGAATCTCTTTCAGAGATCCTTGAAGATGAAGGGTTTTCCCCGCTCACAGCCTCCTCTGGTGAAAAGGGTCTGGAGATGGTGGACAGAGGCGGAATCGACCTGATTCTCCTTGATATCTGGCTGGGCGACAACATGGACGGTCTGGAGACTCTGGTGAAAATAAAAGAGATCTCCCCGCTGCCGGTAATAATGATTTCCGGGCATGGCACCATAGACACCGCCGTGGATGCCACCAAAAAGGGGGCATACGATTTCATTGAGAAACCCCTCTCCTACGACAAGGTAATCCTCTCCATCAGTAACGGCCTGCGCTATGCAAAACTGGAGCAGGAGAACACCCTGCTGCGCCAGAACAGAAAGAACACCCCGGGACTCACTGGTCAATCGCAGGCCATTGCCGCCATCCGCCAGCAGATCAGCATGGTCGCCCCCACCGAAGCCTGGGTACTGATCCGCGGCGAACACGGCACCGGCAAGGAACTGGTGGCGCAGGCCATCCACCGCGAATCGGCCACCGCAAGTCAGCCGATGGTGGAGGTAAACTGTGCAGCCATTCCGGAAGAGCTGATTGAATCCGAACTCTTCGGCCATGAGAAAGGCTCTTTCACTGGTGCCACCGCCAGTAAACGGGGCAAGTTTGACATGGCAGACGAAGGTATTCTCTTTCTCGATGAAATCGGCGACATGAGCCTTGTCACCCAGGCGAAGATTCTACGCATCCTCCAGGAACAGAAATTTGAACGGGTCGGCGGCAATAAAACCATCTCAGTCAACGTGCGGGTTCTCGCTGCAACCAACAAAAATCTCGAGCAGGAGATCAAGACCGGCAACTTTCGCGCCGACCTCTTCTACAGACTCAACGTCGTACCCATCACCCTGCCCCCGTTACGCAAACGACTCGAAGACATTCCACTGCTGGTAGAATCTCTGATGAAGGAGCTCACCCGCAAGGGGCTGAACCCCAAAACCTTCTCAGCCGCTGCGCTCACTGAAATGATGGCCCATCCCTGGCCAGGGAACGTACGAGAACTGCGCAACTTTATTGAACGGCTGATTATTATGTGTCCGGAGGAGAAGATCTCCGCCGAGCAGATTCAACTTTTTCTTGGCCCTGGCACCACCCCGTCAGTCACAGAACCAGGCATTCCACCAGCATCAAATCTGAGCAGCCTGATGCTGGAGGATTACAAGGTGGCGAAGCAACTCTTTGAACAGGAATATTTACAGCAGAAACTGCTGGAGAACGACGGGAACGTCACCAAAACCGCTGAGGCTGTTGGCCTTGAACGCAGCCATCTGCATAAAAAACTAAAAGCAATGGGCGTCATATAGCCCGCACAAAAAGGAGAAAAACCATGGTATTTCCAGAATACAGACCCCGGCGAATGCGCCGGACCGCAACCCTGCGCGCCCTTATTCGCGAGACGCGGATGACCGCCGATCAATTCATCTACCCGATCTTTGTCATGCCGGGGCAAAACAAGCGTGAAGAGATTTCTTCAATGCCGGGTGTCTTCCGTCTCAGCGTGGACCTGCTGGAAAAAGAGGCCCGTGAGTGTCTTGAGCTTGGAGTAAACTCCCTGCTGCTCTTCGGGATCCCCGAGACAAAAGATGCCATGGGCACCAGCGCGCACATCAAAAACGGCATCGTGCAACAGGCCATTCGAGAACTCAAGAAGAAGGTCCCGGAGATGCTGGTCATCACCGATGTCTGCCTCTGCGAATACACCAGCCATGGACATTGCGGCTGCCTTATCAATGGGGAGGTGGACAATGACTCCACCCTTGAGATCCTTGCCAAAGTAGCCCTCTCTCACGTGGAAGCCGGAGCAGACATGGTCGCGCCCTCTGATATGATGGACGGTCGCATAGCAGAGATTCGCGCAACCCTGGACGAGCATAACTTTGAGATGGTGCCCATCATGGCCTATTCTGCAAAGTACGTCTCCTCTTTCTATGGCCCTTTCCGTGATGCCGCAGATTCCGCTCCGCAGTCTGGAAACCGCAAGGGATACCAGATGGATCCCGCCAACATCCGGGAGGCGATCCGTGAAGTCAGCCTTGATATTGAAGAGGGTGCAGACATCGTCATGGTCAAACCGGCTGTTGCCTATCTTGATGTGCTGGCTGCTGTTCGGCAGGAGTTTGACCTTCCGGTTGCTGCCTACCACGTCAGCGGTGAATATTCCATGATCAAGGCCGCGGCGGCCAATGGCTGGATCGACGGAGATGCCGTCATGGAAGAAACCCTGCTCTCCATCAAACGGGCCGGTGCAGATATGATCATCACCTATTTCGCCAAGGACATGGCACGCATCCTGAAGAACCGCAGGTAAGCCTGTAATTTTTTGCTCAACTTGCAGTTCACAGGCTGTATAAAATAAAAGAGGCTGCCCCCAGGGGACAGCCTCTTTTTGTTATCCACTCTGAACTGCTCAGACCATAAAATTTATGCCTCTATATCGCAGAGGGAGCATGACTAAAATAATTAAAGGGAACCTCGAATATGAAGGGAACACAAGGTTTTTCAAGGTACTCTGGAGATATCGCGGCAAAAAATCATTCGCAGGAAGGAAACAGTATTTTTCACTTATTCTTTATATCTCGCCAGATAAATCGCCACCAGAACAGACTGCAGAGAGCCGCACCCATACTATCGGCGAAGACGTCGAAAATATCTGGAGAACGACCAGGAATAAAAGACTGATGGAACTCATCGGTAATCCCATAGGAAAAACAAAAAAATACCGTAAGACAAACGGCTTTGAGGGGGAAGTTTCGGCGCCAGTGCGATTGGAGAGCAAAGAGAACGGCACACGCAAGCAGGCCGTAGATTCCACCATGGGCAATCTTATCCATACCGGGAAAAGATGGCAAATGCAGTTGATCGCCGGGAGTGTTGGATAAAAAAAAGATGGTCCCCATCACAATAAGTGCGGGAACCATTTTCAGAATTGAATTCATTGGCAGAGTGTTCAGACTTCAGCCGACTTTTCTTCCGGGACATTGACATGCACCAGCTCAAGCTGTTCCGGAGTAAAACGCTTGCGAATACGCCGCATGGCGGCGTTGAGTTCACTGGTAGGAGCACCTTCAAGAATGAAGGACTTTTTATCTTTCCAGGAAGTGAGCTGCAGCTGGCGATCTTCAATCGTGTAGCTATGGGTCCAGTTAACTTCAATGGTCTCCGGATTTTCTTCGATGGTGGCTTCGATCGTCTGGCCCCCCTCGGCAACCTGAATGCCATCCTGATCCGTCATCTCCAGCAGCCAGGCATCCCCGACATTATTCGTGAAGAAGAAGAAAACCCCCATCTCGCGGCTGAGAATCTTCTTTTCAAAGGCATCGCGCTGTATCTGCTCAACCGCACTCATCAGTGTCAGTGGTACAGCCTTATCCTTTGGGCTCCGGGCAGTCTGCTGCATCTGGGCGGGAGTTTTCCGCCCGCAGCAGTTCTTAAATTTTTTGCCACTGCCGCAGGGACATTTCTCATTTCTTCCAATCTTAGCCATCACAAGTCCTCATACCGGAAATAAAAGCTCCCGGAGCAACATTTTCATTCCGCATTACGAGCATTTGGAATAGCCGCACTCGCGACAGGTTTCGCATCCTTCCATGAAGAGAAGTTTGCCCCCGCATTCAGGGCAGATAGAAGCAAAACCATGCTGTGTACCTGCAAGGAATGACTTAAAAAGTTTACTCAATTGTGCCGGAAGGTCTAACATATGACCACTGGACCTGTCAAGTTGCTTGATAATTTCATCCATCGGTACATTACAGCGCAAAGCAAGAGAGACCAGGCGGCATGTGGTAGTCCACATGGTAGACTTGTCATTCAGATCAACACGGTTGTCAAAGGGAAATTTGGCAAAGACCTCCATCGGCTTCTCGTTCTCATCAAAACAGACAATGATATATACCGAATTCTGGTTGCGGTCCTTCACCCGGTAGCGCTTGGCATCAAGCATGTCCGGCAGATTTTCCTTCACTGGACCGGCGGAAGAGACCAGAGCCGTCTTCTCCTCCCCGGTTTTGGCCGTGCTGTTAAGCACCTGATTATCACGAGAGCCATCGCGATAAACGGTCAGTCCCTTGCACCCCAGTTTGAATCCGGCAAGATAAGAGGATTTCACATCCTCACGGGTGGCGTTGCCGGGCAGGTTAATCGTCTTCGAGATGGAGCTGTCCACCCCGGCCTGCTGCAGACACCCCTGCATGAGAATGTGGTCGACAGGGCTGATGTCCTGAGCCGTACAAAAGATCTCCTGCCATTTCTCAGGGATTTCTTCAATGCCGAGAACGCTGCCACTGTCAGCGACCTTGCTCATCAAATCTTCAGTATAGAAGCCCTCACGTTTCGCAACTTCTTCAAAGAGCCTGTTCACCATCAGCAGACGGTCACCATCCATGACATTTTTCACCATGACAATGGAAAAATAGGGCTCACAGCCGGAAGCGCAGTCTGCAATCATTGAGACAGTTCCGGTCGGCTGAATGGAGGTCAGTGCGGCATTACGCCGGGGTTCGTATTTGTTGATCTCCGCATCCCAGGCCGGAAACGGACCCTTTTGTTCTGCCATCGCAATGGACACTTCCTCAGAAACGTCATGGATAAACTGCATCACCTCGGCAGATTTCTTGCGCCCCTCTTCACTTCCATACGGAATCTCAAGCTGAATGAGCATGTCATGCAACCCCATAATTCCCAGCCCGATCTTACGGGTTCTCAGGGTCATCTCCTCAATTTCAGGGATAGGGAAACGGTTGCAGTCAATCACATTGTCAAGAAATCTGGTGGCAGTTGTCGTGACCTTCTTCAGCCTCTCCCAGTCCACTTTCCCGGCCAATACAAAATTTGCCAAATTAATGGATCCGAGATTACAGCTTTCATAGGGTAACAGCCACTGTTCGCCACAGGGGTTGGTTGCCTCAAAATCACCGAGTTGCGGAGTACTGTTGCCACGATTAGCGGCGTCAATGAAGAGAACTCCAGGTTCCCCGTTGAGCCAGGCAAGGTCAATAATCTTCTCAAAGACCTGACGGGCTTTAAGCGAATCAACCACCCGCCCGGTGGAGGGTTCAATGAGATCATAATCCGCATTATCTTCCACCGCCTGCATAAACAGGTCAGTAATGGCCACACTGAAGTTGAAATTGTTGAACTTTTCCGGATTCTGTTTGGCAACGATAAAATCAAGAATGTCGGGATGATCAATACGTAACACGCCCATATTGGCACCACGCCGTTTCCCCCCCTGCTTTATGGTCTCAGTGGCGGCGTCGAAAACTGCAGCAAAACTCAGTGGCCCTGAGGCAATCCCCTGCGTGGAGTGAACAGAGGCATTTTTCGAGCGCAGACGAGAGAAAGAGTAGCCTGTTCCCCCCCCAGTCTTGTGAACAAGGGCACCATTGCGAATGGCAGTGAAGATGCCATCCATGGAATCAGGCACCGGCAGAACAAAACAAGCCGAAAGCTGACCCAGATCTGTACCCGCATTCATTAGACAGGGAGAATTGGGAAGGAAATCAAGACGATAGATTATACTGTAAAAATCTTCCACCAGTTTACTGTACTCCTCGGAGTCTTCACTTATTGAAGCAACGGCATCTGCCACCCGCCGGGAGAGGCTCTCCCAGGTCTCAACAGGAGTCCCTTCAGAATCTTTAAGGTAGTAACGGCGTGCAAGGACTGTTTCGGCGGTACTGGTCAGTACCTGGCGAGTGCGATCAGGTGTCATAACTCTCTCTTTGGGAAAATATTTTTATGCGGAAAGGTTCAGCGGTATATTGAGTTTTTATTGCAGCAATACCCCACTCAGGAGAAAACGCCCTATATTACAAAAAGGAAACGTCCTGTATAACAAGACCTTTTTACACTATCTTTAAGTCTTATTCAATACCGAGATACCATATTTGCGTATTATTCAGCATCAAACCACAACATATGGTAGATGATAAGAAATATCGTTATTCCAAATGATTAACAAATTTCAAGATTCTGCAAGTAAATTTTCGACATATTTCACTCTTCATCTTAACTTCCCGTCATTACTGAAAAATCAGAAACAGAGAAACGGAATAGCTCCATCAAAAAGATAGGCAAAGGTAAATAAAAAAAACAGGCAAAAGTAAATAAAAAAGCGGTACCGGAAAACCGGTACCGCTTAAAACAATCCCACCACCCTGCAAGCAGGATTGACTTACACTATAAGTGTTCTACAGATCAAAAGTTGAAACGAACACCACCACCTACACGACCAGAATCTACCGGGCTGCCAAGTTCATCAAAGGCTGAACGGGCTTCAACGAACAGTGAAGCGTTGAATGCGTCCGGTTCACCATAGATTCTATAACCCATGCCAGCAATAAGGTCAGCATCAGTATCATCATAATCGCCGTCACCGTCATCATTCGTACTCAACCATCCACCAACACCAAGGTTGAAGAAGAGGCGATCCACCCGATACTGGCCAAGGACATCAACCAGAACTGCAGAGGCACCATCACTTCCCTGGACATGCTGAGCATAACCGGCAAGACCAAGAACAGACCAGTTTTCATCGAAACGATATTCAAGACCAACACGACCAAAAACCCAGTTGCCTGGATCAAACATATGGTACGCGCCGACATCAGCAATGAAGTTGGTACGTTTTACCACGGTTACCGGAGCCATACACTCGGGAGAAGTAGCGGTAAGACCATCGTCATCGGTAACGGTAGTCTGGACACTTTTCGCACCAGCGGGCAATACAATGGAGCCAACGAGACCACCAGCAACAACCTGCTCAGAAAGAGGCTGTCCATTTTCATCAAGAGTAACCATTTTCATGCTGGTTACTTTACCATCGGGGTCAGTGGAACCAGATGCGTCAACAGCTACACTTGAACCTGAGAATGCTTTGACAGGACTGACCATTGCGCGGCAGACAGGAGGCTGTTTTTCCACTACAACTTCTGCTACCGGTTCTTCAAAAGGTTCTTCACCCGCGAGAGCAACGTTACCGCAACCAAGCGGAACAGCAAAGGTATAGAGAGTGCTGTCTTGTACCACCTTAACTACATATGCCGGGAAAGGAACTTCGTTTCCCCAGGTAAGCTCACGGGAAAGGCGAACCTCGCCAGTTCCCTTGCGTTTGAAGAACATCCACTCAAACTGACTTCCTTTAGGATAGTCTTTCGACTCAATATTTCCGGCAGCAATCTGTTTCATGAAGGGATCAAAAAGTTCAGGACACCCTGCTTTTTCAAAACCTTCTCTCATGTCTGCAGTTTGGGTCTGAGCCATTGAGGCCAAATCCTGGGTGCTGGCAAGGGGGGGACGATGGAAGGGACTGCGACCAATCTGCATAAGTGTAGATGCCGAATATGCCATGGAAGCCGATGTCATTATACTGCCGATAGCAAGAACAGTTACAATTTTTTTGTTCATGTTCTTCTCCTTTTCAAAATTTTAAACAGGGTTAAGGAATTTGTACCAATTCCGGAAACAACATTACCCACAGTCTCTATAAATTTCAAGAGAGTTTACTGAAATTCCGAAGAAAATTTCAGTAAAACAAGAATAGAAGTTTTCCCTGCCGGGGGATATAAGAATTTGTACTTTCGACATGTACCCTCCGGAAAAGTTCTCCAAATCCCACTGCAATTACGTTAGAGACTCAGAACACTTGCTTCAGATAGTCTGCATACAATTTCTGAAGTTGCCGTACCATTTCCCCAGGTTTGCCATCCCCCACCGGTCGATCATTAATGGCGACAACGGGGGTTACTTCTACCGTGGTCCCAAGAACCATAAATTCGCTGAATTTATCCTGCTCCGCTTCAAAGATCGGCCTCTGTTCCACGCGGATGCCATGAGCCGCCGCCAGTTCAAGAACAACAGCCTTGCTGATACCGGGGAGGATGCGGTTGCAATCCGGATGAGTTACCAGTGCTCCATCACAGATTCCGGCAAAATTGCTGTGACTCCCCTCTATCCAGACACCATCCTTAACAAAGAGAGCCTCTCCACCGCCCTTCGACTCAGCATATTCACAGGCCAGAATATTTGCCGTAAGGCTGGTGGTCTTCATGTCGCATCGTGCCCAGCGATTATCTGAGACAGTGTAGAGACCTATGCCCTTTTCCCGCTGCCCGATAACTTTTGCGGGATCAAAGGCATTGATTGACATATACATCGTCATCGGGGTGTCAGAAGGGGGAAAACCATGCCCGCGCTTTGGTACTGCCCCGCGGGAGACCTGGATGTATACTGTGGCCATGCTCTTCTCAAGACCATTTTTACGACGCAGTTCTTTAGCAACATCCTCGAGAAAAGCAAAATCAGTTTGAGGAAACCGGAGCTGATCCGCACCGCGATGGAGTCTGGCGAGATGCTCTTTTACACGAAAAAATCCCCCTTCATAACAAAGGACAAACTCATAGAGCGCGTCAGCAAACAAAAACCCGCGGTCACTGGGTGAAATATGAATCTCTTCATCAGGTAAATATTCTCCGCAAAACCAGGAAATCATGGCATACTCTCCGTTAAAATTAATTAAAGCATCAGGCCCCTGCAATTTCCTTTTTTGGGGAAAATTGAATCACAACGAGAAGCTGGTGCAACCATATTCTTTACATTATTGTTTTGTTATCCAGTTCTGTCAACCCGGACGGTATCTGGTATAACACTTTGGAATCTGATACAATAGTGAAATGATAATTATTAAAAAATAACCACACAAATACTGCCAGTGAACTGAGAACAGATCACCCCATGCCGCCCACAGTACCGCGTATTTTAGTTCCTCCCTGAGAAAAAGACAGGGGGGCAGGAATGGACACATGGGGACCTTGAAACAGCTTGTATCCCATTCATATTCGAGGCACAAGAGGAAATTTACCGCAGGCATCGCTTTGATATTAGAGTATAGCACTTGCCTCGACGTCTCGTTCCTCGCTTTGTCAGAGGACAAATTTTTTACTGTAACGAAGAAGATGGGCAAAAGACTGGTTATTCGATGTTCCCACATGAAGAAGGGCTGCATCCTGGCCCGGGAGATTTTTACATGAGCAAAACAGCACTTTGGTGCATCTGCGAAAAAAGCACCCTCTATATTGAAAACGACAGCCTTCCCTGCTGCAGCAGGGAAGAGCTCCCTTTTTCAATAGGGGAGACAATCACCATAGCCGAAGAAGACGGTCTTCCTGTTTTCCTCGCCTCCCCGGTCGGAGACCACCCGCAATTTACCAGTTTTCGTTCCATGTTGCCGGTTGACGACCGCCGATACTACCTCATCAGCCGGGCCCTGTCCCTCAATAATATGGTGACAGAGCACACTTTCTGCAGCCACTGCGGCCATCAGTGCACCCTCTCCCGCAAAGAAATCGCCATGCGGTGCCCCAACTGCCATGCCCTGAACTACCCACCAATCTCACCGTGCATCATCGTTGCCATCCACCGGGATAACAGGCTGCTCCTCGCGAGACATGCCAGCCATTCGAATCGTCTCGCCACGGTATTAGCTGGCTTTCTGGAAGCAGGGGAAACTCTTGAGCAGTGTGTTGAGCGGGAGATATTTGAAGAAGTGTCTCTGCGGGTAAAAAATATCCGCTACTTTGCCAGCCAGAGCTGGTCCTTTCCTTCCCAGCTGATGACTGCCTTTACCTGTGACTATGCTGCGGGTGAAATTGCCGTGGATCACGTAGAGATACGCGAGGCGGACTGGTTCAGCTGCACAAACATGCCGGAGATCATACCAATGCACGGCACGGTCGCACGCCGGTTAATAGATAATTTCATCAGTTCCTCTACCGATAGATAAATCTGCATTTTTTCTGGAGCCTGTCATGTTTTCTACCACCGCAGCAATTATTGTTGATCTACAGAAAGACTTTACCACTCTGATGAATGGGGCCCTCGCCGTTCCGGGAAGCGATGAGCACTTCATCCAGCAAACGGCAGAATGCGCTGCAGCTCTCAAGGCGCAAGGCTGCCGAATATACGGGACCCTCGACTGGCACCCCGCAGATCACATCTCATTTTGCACCAGCCATCCGGGCAAAAAAGCATTCGACTCCATTGAGATTGACGGCCATACTCAGAAACTCTGGCCCCCTCACTGCGTACAGGAGAGTGATGGTGCTGCGTCCCTCCTCCCGCCTGACCTCTGCGAGACCTTCATAAAAAAAGGGAGCAACCCCCGCTTCGACAGTTACTCAGGTTTCTTTGACGACGGTGGAGTCGCTACCGGACTCGACGATCTCCTCAAGCAAAATCACATAGACGCCCTCCTTATTTGCGGCCTTGCCTTCGACTACTGTGTAAAAGCAACAGCTCTCGATGCCATCCGTCTGGGTTACACGGTGATCATTATTAAAGAGCTCACTGCCGCCGTAGCTCCAGACTCTGCCGAACAGGCTCAGCAGGAACTGGCTGCCGCGGGAGTCTGTTTTATTTCCGCTGAATCTCTTCTTTTCTAACAGATTCAGCCGTCCACAGCCTGAGTTTAAGGGTCCTTTAAATACTCTTGTATTTCCTTCATATTCGAGGCACAAAAAAAAATTTGCCCCAGCCATGATTGATATCGGAGTATAGCGCTTACCTCGACGTCTCACTCCTCGCTTTGTCGGAGGATAATTTTTTGACTGTAATAAAGAAGATGGGCGATTATTCAAGGTGCCCTTTATAAGGAATACTTCATGGAAACATTATCCCGCACATTCTGGCAGCGCCTTACCGGCAGCTGCGCCACATCCATACCAGCAAATAATGAAGGCTGGGTATATAAAGAGGGAACACTCAATATCGACCTTACTCAGCTGACAGAATTAACACAGCCGGGAACAGCCCTTCGTTTTGAAGGTAAAGACCTTCCCAAACGAGTATTGGTGGTTTGCGGAGCAGATGGAAAATATCATGCAATCCACAACAAATGCACTCACATGGGCCGCCGACTTGATTTCGTCCCGGGCACGGAAACAGTGCAGTGCTGCAGCATCAGCAAATCAACCTATACCTTCGACGGCAAAAGAATCCACGGTCCGCGCAAAGTGGATGTTGACAGTTTTCCTCTCTCACAGGAGGGAAATAATCTTCTCATTGTCGTTAAATAACAAAAAGTAAAGCCGTCAACAAATGTTTTCAGGCCGACGTTACAAACGCCAGACCGGGAGTTGCTGTTGACGGCTTTTCTTCTTTGGAGGAAGGAGAATTGTATCCCTTTTGAGAAAATTTCTCCTTAACCAGAGATTTATCTGCCTGCTTTCCCACGAGCCGCATCGACATCTTTCCACAAAGACTGACACGCTACCAGCACTGACAATAATTTTTGTCAGACAGTCCTGATTTCAAATTTTAGATCGCACGACCCTGCCGAAAGATCTTGAATGCTACCGGATAATCATCTTTTCTGAATCTTCTTACCCAAAGTGTCTGCTACAGTTTCTATATAATTATTTGTTCTGTTTCACGATCTTCACTCGCAATGCAGAACGAAAGAGGATTATTCATCTACACGGAAATCAACGGAAATCAGACAACCATTAAATGTGCATATACCAGTATTGACAAAGAGATAAGGGACCTCATTGTGTTTGATGGAGATAGTAGTGAGGTTCGGGCTGAGAGCCAGGGGAAAGCCCTCGGACGACTCGATCGCCCACTCAAGGTTAGACATTCCAGATTAACCGCCATCTGGGATGTCGGAAATTAAACATGGCGGGACATGCAAAGGAGAAGATGTCATGGAAGAAACGAAAGTAAACATGCCGTTGCTCGGAGATGCTTTTCCTGAGTTACACGTTCAGACTACACACGGCCCCATGAATATCCCCGGCGATATGAAGGGCAAATGGTTTGTGCTGTTCAGTCATCCCGCAGACTTCACCCCTGTTTGCACAACGGAGTTTGTGGCGTTTCAAAACCGATACGATAAATTTGAGGCACTTGACTGCAAGTTGATCGGCATGTCCATTGATCAGGTATTCTCTCACATTAAATGGATACAGTGGATCAAGGATGAGCTTGGTGTCGACATCAAATTTCCGATTGTTGCCGCCAATGATGCCGTTGCCCTGAAACTCGGCATGCTGCATCCGGGCAAAGGGACCAACACTGTGCGGGCAGTCTTCATCGTTGATCCCGAAAGCAAGGTTCGCCTCATCATGTATTATCCACAAGAGGTGGGGAGAAATATGGATGAAATTGTCCGTGCGGTCAAAGCCTTACAAATCTCCGACCAGCAGGGGGCTCTTGCTGCAGACTGGCCCAATAATGACTTAATAGGCGATAGAATCATCATGCCACCGGCAACGAATCAGGCAGATGCAGAAAAACGCCTCCAGAAATCAGATACATTTGAATGCTTTGACTGGTGGTTCTGTCATAAGCCCCTGGAAAAATAATCCTGATCGCAGCGCGTAAATAACAAAAGGGTACCTTGAAACAGCTTGTATTTCGTTCATATTCGAGGCACAGGAGAAAATTTGCCGAAGAAGCACAGCTGTCTGCTCTCAGGAGCAGTTTCCCTTTGTGAGCTGAAGGCTCTCCCCTGAAAAAGGCCGGCATGGTTGGCTGGGGGGGTACTGGGGCGGGGTATTACAAAAGGAAACAGACTCCTCCTGCAGGACTGCCATCTCTTTGGACAAGGCCTGAAATACAAAACCCCCCTAATCTTAAAAGATTAGGGGGGTTCCGGTTTTTAGTGTTCTTGTCTGAACATATAGATGGCGGAGCGGACGGGATTCGAACCCGCGACCTCCGGCGTGACAGGCCGGCATTCTAACCAGCTGAACTACCACTCCGCATTTTTATATATGATGGTACTACAAAAAAGCCCCAATCTTAGGCGATTGGGGCTTTCCGGTTTTTAGTGTTCTTGTCTGAACATGTAGATGGCGGAGCGGACGGGATTCGAACCCGCGACCTCCGGCGTGACAGGCCGGCATTCTAACCAGCTGAACTACCACTCCGCATTTCTATATATGGTGGGCGCTACAGGGATCGAACCTGTGACCCTCGGCTTGTAAGGCCGATGCTCTCCCAGCTGAGCTAAGCGCCCGTCACATCCAATGATGAAGGTGTATTTACCAACTTCAGGCTCTTGCGTCAAGGGAAAATAACACCAAAAGCAACTTTCTTTCGATCTTCCGTTTCTTTCTGTGTTTTCAGCAGGTTATTTCTTCGCAGAGAGAATTTTGCCCCCATGAATCAGGGCGAGTTCAAGCACTTCATCCATATGCTCCACCGGTTGAATAGTCAGAGAATTACGAATCTTCAGTGGAACATCTGCAAGATCCCTCTCATTCTCTGCGGGGATAAGGACATGGGTAATGTTCCCCCGTTTCGCGGCGAGCAATTTTTCGGTGAGTCCACCAATTGGCAGTATCCTGCCACGCAGAGTTATCTCCCCGGTCATGGCAAGATAATGCTTCACAGGAAACTTCGTCAGAGCAGAAGCAAGAGTCGTGGCAATAGTGATCCCTGCAGAAGGTCCATCCTTGGGAATAGCCCCTTCCGGGACATGGATATGAATATCAAGTTTCTGATAAAAATCCCTCTCCAGCCCCAGCACCTCCGCGCGGGAACGGACATAACTGAGCGCAGCCCGGGCAGATTCCTGCATCACATCACCGAGCTTCCCGGTAATAATCAGTTTTCCCGCTCCCGGCATCAGGGTCGCCTCTATCTGCAGCAACTCGCCGCCAACCTCCGTCCATGCAAGGCCGGTGGTTAATCCAACTTCATCGGTTTCCTCCGCCGTACCGTGGCGAAATCGAGGTGTCCCGAGGAATTTACCAATACTCTGAACACCTACCCGATACTTCTTCTGTTGATCACCACGTTTCTGCCGATCTCTGGCAATTTTTCTGCACAGTGAGGCAATGTAGCGTTCGAGAGTACGCACCCCTGCTTCACGGGTATAAAGACGGATTATCTCCATCAAAGCACCGGACGTAAGGTTGATATCCCCCGCTTTGAAACCATTTTCTTTCAGCTGTTTGGGGACGAGAAAACCCTCGGCAATCTTCTCTTTATCCTCTTCGGTGTACCCGCTCAGGGAAATAATCTCCAGCCGATCCTGCAGAGGAACCGGGATACCATGGAGACTGTTGGCCGTAGTGATGAAGAAGATTTCTGAAAGATCATAGTCGAGATCAAGATAATGATCATTGAAGCTGTTATTCTGCTCCGGATCCAGCACCTCAAGCAGTGCTGCAGAGGGATCGCCCCGAAAATCCGTTGACATTTTGTCCACTTCATCAAGACAAAACACGGGGTTGGAAACCCCGACTTTCTGCAGAGACTGAATGATTTTGCCGGGCATCGCGCCGACATAGGTACGCCGATGGCCACGAATTTCCGCCTCATCCCGCACTCCACCAAGGGAGAGGCGGGCAAACTCACGCCCCATCGCCCGGGCAATAGAACGACAGATCGAAGTCTTCCCGACACCGGGGGGGCCAACAAGACAGAGGATCGGCCCTTTAAGTTTTTTCACCTGGGCCTGCACGGCCAGATACTCAAGGATGCGCTCCTTGGGTTTGGCAAGTCCATAGTGATCATCATCAAGAATTTTTTCCGCCTTATTAACATCAATCTTTGAATGACTCTTTTTCTTCCAGGGAAGACTGACAATGGTATCAATATAGTTGCGTACCACCGCTGTCTCTGAAGACATCGCTGGCATGTTACGGAGTTTTTTAAACTCCTTAATGGCCTTCTCCCGCGCAGCTTCAGGCATCTTTTTCGCGAGAATACTACTCTCAAGCTCACTCATCTCATCCGTGCCATCCTCATCACGGCCAAGCTGAGACTGAATTTCGTGAATTTTCTCGCTGAGGAAGTAATCCCGTTGATTCTTACTCATCTTCATCTTTACAGTGGCATTGATGGACTGCTCCAGCTCAGTCATTTCAACCTCACGCTGCAACATCGTGAGAACCTGCTGCAGACGAGCCTCTATGGAAGCAGCCTCCAGGAGTTTCTGTTTTTCTGAAGCGTTTACCGGGAGATGCGAAAGAATAACGTTGAGATATTTATGGGGATTTTCAATTCTCGTAATGGTTTTCAGTACGTCTTTACCAACCTTGTGACTGCTGGCCGCATAATCTTCAAAACTTCGACTGCATGCACGTTGAAGAACTTCCCCCAGAGGAGTGGAACTGAAATTTACAGCTTCCTCCATCTCTTCCACCTCAACCTGAAGAAAGTCACCATGGGGAAGACAGGAGATAATTCGCACCTTACACTTTCCTTCAACCAGGGTCTTGATGGTTCCGTCTGGAAGACGGAGAATCTGCATGACAGAAACGAGGGTTCCGTATTCGTACAAGTCTTCCGGAGCAGGGTTATCTACCTCCGAAGCCTTCTGAGTCACCAGGACAATCTCAGTATTCTTCTCCATCGCATCTTCCAGTGCAAGAATGGAAGTCTTCCGGCCAACCACCAGAGGTGCAACCATGTACGGAAAGATAACGATATCTCGCAGGGGCATAAGTGGGTAAAGTTTTGTGGTCACGCAATCTCCTTGCCATAAAGATAAAACCCCCTTTAATCAAAGATTAAAGGGGGAAAATGAATACATGGGCACCTTGAATAATCGCCCATCTTCTTCGTTACAGTAAAAAATTTATCCTTCGACAAAGCGAGGGACGAGACGTCGAGGCAAGCACTATACTTCGATATCAAACATGGCTGTAATAAATTTCTTCCTGTTCCTCGAATATGAACGAAATACAAGATTATTCAAGGTGCCCCTATGTTCCTGAATCAGGCCGATTTCCGTTTTTCTTCCGAATCCCTGCTGTAAAGCACGGTTGGGTAATCCCCGTTGGTAATTACCTCCTCATTGATCAGACAATCCTCTACACCCTCACGGGAAGGAAGATCAAACATCACATCAAGCATTGCCTCTTCAATGACAGAGCGCAGACCTCGGGCACCTGCTTTGCGGGAAAGAGCCTTTTTGGCAATTGCGATAAGCGCACCTTCCGTAAAGCGCAATGTAATCCCTTCGATCTCAAAAAGCCGCTGATACTGCTTGGTCAGTGCATTCTTTGGTTCTTTGAGAATGCGGATAAGATCTTCTTCTTCCAGCTCTTCCATGGTGGCAATAACGGGCAGGCGGCCGACCAGCTCGGGAATAAGGCCAAACTTGAGCAGGTCTTCCGGCTGGGTCTGCTGCAGCAATTTACCGATTTTTTCCTTCGCGCCGGTTACCTTCGCGCCAAAACCAATGGACTTTTGACCGTTACGGTGACTGACAACCTTGTCAAGACCGACAAAAGCCCCGCCAACAATGAAAAGAATATTTGTGGTATCGATCTGTACCAGTTCCTGCTGCGGGTGTTTGCGCCCACCCTTGGGCGGCACAGAAGCAACAGTCCCTTCGATAATCTTCAACAGTGCCTGCTGCACACCTTCCCCGCTCACATCCCGGGTAAGCGAAGGGCTGTCCGACTTCCGGGCAATCTTGTCAATTTCGTCTACGTAAATAATACCACGCTGTGCCTTTTTCACATCGTAATCCGCTGCCTGCAGCAAAGAGACAAGGATATTCTCAACATCTTCACCAACATATCCGGCCTCGGTAAGTGTGGTAGCATCGGCCATGCAAAAGGGTACATTGAGCACCCGTGCCAGCGTCTGGGCAATCAGAGTTTTACCGCTTCCCGTCGGGCCAATCAGAATGATGTTAGACTTCTGCAACTCCACGGTGTTTTCATCACCTGCCGGCGCATTGATGCGCTTGTAGTGATTGTGCACCGCGACGGCGAGTACTTTTTTGGCAAACTCCTGACCGATAACATAGTCGTTAAGGTAGTCATTGAGTTCCCGGGGAGTAAGTTGCATGCGAGTTTCTTCGGCATGTAACTCATCTTCTTTTTTATCGTCCTTTTCGCTTCCCTCAATAATTTCCTGACACGCCAGTACACACTCATCACAGATATGTACCCCGTCCGGTCCCTGCACAAGGCGATTAACCTCATCCTTTCCTTTACCACAAAAGGAACAGCGTGCAGTGCTGTCGTCGTTATTTTCGTCGCTCATAATCCACGTCCAGTGTTTCAGCAGGTCACCCCGAAAAGCATGTGCAATCGGAGGAACTCACTGAATTTTTATTCCTTTTCCAGCCCATCACGCTTGATGAGAACCTTATCTATCAGACCGTATTTTTTCGCTTCATCCGCACTCATAAAATTGTCACGCTCGGTATCAGCTTCAATCTGCTTAAGTGTCTTTCCAGTATGTTTTGCGAGCATGGAGTTCAAATCTTTTCTCATGCGGAGAATCTCACGGGCATGGATATCAATATCTGTCGCCTGTCCCTGAAAACCCCCCATCGGTTGATGAATCATGATGCGCGCATTGGGCAGACTGTAACGTTTACCCGCCGAGCCACCTGCCAGCAGGAAGGCACCCATGGAGGCAGCCTGCCCCATGCACAGCGTGGCAACGTCGCACTTCACATACTGTATGGTATCGTAAATCGCCATGCCGGCAGTCACTGAACCTCCGGGAGAATTGATGTAGAAGGTAATATCCTTCTCCGCATCTTCTGCCTCAAGAAACAGCAGTTGAGCGACAATAACGTTAGCGATATCGTCAGTTACTGCTGTGCCCAGAAAGATAATCCGTTCTCTAAGCAGACGGGAATATATATCAAAAGCCCGCTCACCACGCGGACTCTGCTCTACCACCATGGGTATGACACTCATCGAAATCTCCTTGATCCTGAAATAAGTTCGACTGCACGGGCACGCAGCCCAATGCAGTCGATATATCGTGAGGGACCAGTCCTCACCTGCACCAGCACAACAACAATAAGTCGCAGTACACAGGATGCAAGCAGGCCAGGCCTCTCTCGGCAGAAGACTCCAGCTTATTCGCCGTCTTCTTTCTTCTCTTCAGCGGGGGCCTCTTCAGGCTTCTCAACCGGCTCAACCATAATGGCACTCTCGCGCAAAAGGTTGAGAATTTTTTCATTGAGAAGTTCATTTATGAAGGGCATGAGATCATCGCGATTTTTGAAGAACTCCTTCACTTTGGCAACCGGCATGTTGTACATGTCGCCAACCCGCTTGAAGCCGCGCTCCATATCCTCATCTTCAACCTTGATATCCTCAACCTCTCCAATCTTCTTGAGAATAAAGTCTCCCCTAACCCTCTGGACAGCCATCTCTTTATTTTGCTCAACAAGAGTATCGCGGTTAATTCCAGCGGCCTCAAGGCTCATGCCCATCTGCTCGAACTGCTGTTCTGTCTGCTTGATCATCTGATCGATTTCATAGGCAACGAGACGATTCGGCACTTCGAAATCATGGCTTTCAAGCAGCTTCTGCACCAGTTTGTCTGAGACAGCACCATTGGCCTCAACCTGACGCCGACCGGTCAGACGATCTTTTACAGCAACCTTCAGTTCATCAAGAGAGTTGTACTCTCCGGCAGCTTTGGCAAAATCATCATCAATTGCAGGCAGTACACGCTCTTTAACATCCTGAATAACAACTTTGAATTCGACCTTTTTGCCTTTCAGCATCGGGTTGGGATGGGTTTCGGGGAAATCTACTTCATGGCTTCCCTCTTCGTCCTTTTTCATGCCGGCGAGTTTTTCTTCGAACTCCGCCCCCATGTTCCCTGAGCCAAGCTCAATGGAGTAGTTTTCCTGCTTCACCTGAGGCATGGCATTGCCTTTATAGAAGCCCTGAAAATCAACTATAACCGTATCGCCCTTCTGCGCCGCACGGTCTCCAACAGATTGAAGAGGTGCACGACTGCGCTGCATCCGCTCAAGTTCCTGCTGTATTTCGTCGTCGCCGACCTCAACAACTTCCTTCTCAATCTCAAGACCTTTATAGTCACCAAGCTCAAAGACAGGACGGACATCAACTTCAGCAATAAAGGTGAAACTGCCGTCATCATTGTATTTTACATCCTTGATTTCGGGATGGGTAATGGGGTCCACGTCATCACGTTTCTCCACAATGTCAAAATAGTTCTCCTGAACCAGTTTCTCGCCCACCTCTCCTTCAACCTGGCCTTTGTAATATTTTTCCACCACAGAACGGGGCACTTTGCCGCGGCGATACCCTTTCAGGCGAGACTCACTCTTGAGCTTGTCGTAGGCTTCGGTGAGCTTGGGCTGCACAATGTCGGAAGGCAGCGTAATCGTAAGTTTTCTGGTGAGAGCGCTGAGCTCTTCTACTTGGACATCCATTCAAATCCCATCCTTTTTTTTCTGAATTCACAGCAGGCCGAGACGGTTCCGGCGCTTCTGATTTACAATAATTTATGGTGCGAGAGGGGGGAGTCGAACCCCCACACCAAAGGCGCCAGATCCTAAGTCTGGTGCGTCTACCAGTTCCGCCACCCTCGCGACCGCTTCCTGACATCAGCGAAACGCTATTTTTTACTGCAGAAGATGAATTTCGTCAAGTTTAACATAGTGAGATTATGCCGAAACGAAGGCTGAAAGCACTCTGCTTGCGAAATCAACTCTAACGAATTATCTTCTTTACGGTTCGAAGACTGTAAATGCGATGGTGAGATTGAAAGAACAATTTTTTCTCAACAGTAATAAAAAAGGACCCCATGATTTTCACATCCAGCAAGACTATCCCCACAGCCCTTTGTGCCCTGCTTCTCAGTGCTGCCAGCGTCTCCGCCCTCCCCACCGGACCTGAAGCCCCTGGCCATAACAGCCAGATCCGCTGGCAGAAAATTCCGGAATGGCAGATAAACAGTGGTGCAATTGATATGGTTCACTCCCTTGGCGGCGGACGACTTTACGTACTTACCGACAGGAAAGAAGTTAAAATTTTCGGAGATGATCCCAATAATCAGGGCCAATTGCTCGGCACCATTCCCGTTGCCTCCGGGATGGATAAGATTGACATCAGTCCGGACGGCTCAAAAGTCTATCTGCTCAACAGCAAAAGCGGTGCAGTCAATGAACTTTTCGTGACCTTTCACAAGGACTTCGACCTCACAACAGCACCGATGAAAGGGGCTAAAACCGCCCCTGTCTCCATCGTCGTCTTTACTGACTTTCAATGCCCTTTCTGTCACAAATTGCCGCCAGTACTTGATGAAATACTGCAAAAAAACAAGGGGAAGGTCAATCTTTACTTCAAAAACATGCCGCTCATTGCTATTCACCCACAGGCAGAAGATGCAGCAAGAGCAGCCGTAGCAGCAGACGATCAGGGCAAATTCTGGGAGATGCACGACCTGCTTTTCAATTCTGACTCCCTTGATCCAGAGACCATTAAAGGGTTTGTCCAAAAGCTCAACCTTGACATGAAACGCTTCAAAAAGGACGTCACCAGCGATGAAACAACCAATAAACTTCGTGCCGATCTTATGGAAGGCCAGCGCAACGGGGTTGACGGTACCCCCTACATTTTCATTAATGGCTGGCCCCTTGACAACCGCTCGGTTGAGGCCTTCCAGACAATGATTGACACAATTCTGAAGGAGACAAAACACTAAGTATGAAACCGCAGACCACACGGGTTATTGAGTTTTCTGACAACACCCGGGCCTCCACTCTTTATGGCGACCTTAATAAAAATCTGCACATGCTTGAAAAAAGTGCAGGTGTCTCCCTTCAAGCCCGCGGTTCCCACGTGCGCATCACAGGTCTGCCCCATGATGTTGACCTTACTGCAGAACTTCTACAGCAACTCTATGATCTTCTCAGCTGCGGCTATCCACTCTATTCAGCGGATATAGCCTTTGGCCTGAAGATCCTCCAGTGCAACCCTGACGCCCGCCTTGAATCCATTTTTCTTGATAAAATCTATGTCACCACCCGCAATCGAATTATCTCCCCGAAAACGCCAAACCAGAAGCGTTATATTGACGCCCTGCGAAACAAGGATATCGTTTTTGGTATCGGCCCGGCAGGGACAGGGAAGACCTATCTTGCCGTGGCCATGGCAGTGGCAGCGCTCTCCTCCGGGAGAGTCCAGTCAATCATCCTTACCAGGCCAGCGGTGGAAGCTGGTGAAAAACTCGGCTTTCTCCCCGGCGACCTCTCCCAGAAGGTTCACCCCTATCTGCGCCCCCTGCTTGATGCTCTTGCAGAACTTCTCGGCGCCGAAAAGGCAGTTGACATGATGGAGGAGAAGGTAATTGAAATCGCCCCCCTGGCCTTCATGCGCGGCCGCACACTCACCAATGCCTTCATTATTCTTGATGAAGCACAAAACACAACCCGAGAACAGATGAAAATGTTTCTCACCCGCATCGGTTTTGATTCTGTGGCGGTAATTACCGGCGACATTACCCAGATTGATCTGCCCAACCATAGCCAGTCCGGCCTGATTGAAGCCCAAAAACTGCTCAATCATATTACTGGGATTGAGTTCTGCGCCTTTGGCAAGGAAGACGTGGTACGCCACCCGCTGGTGCAGGAAATTATCAACGCCTATGAGCAGAAATAATGTCAACACTCCTGACTGTACACCATCCGCACTTTGAAAGTTTTAACTTTGACGGCGGCGCACTTGTTCATTTCGCCGATGCCCTGCTCAAAGAAACAGGCCATACGGAATATGGCCTCTCCCTCGTATTGACAGATGATCAGGAAGTGCGCCACCTCAACAATACCTATCGGCATAAGGACAAGGCCACCAATGTCCTCTCCTTCCCCTTTGCTGATGGCGCGGAAGCCTTTCTGGGAATGCTGCCGATACATGAACTCGGTGATATTATCATCTCCCTTGATACCGCACGCAGGGAGTCAGAAGAGTATGCCCAGCCCTTTTCCCGGCGGATGTGCTGGCTGACCGTTCACGGACTGCTCCACCTTCTCGGCATGGACCATGAGCGTTCCAGTGAAGAGGCACAACAGATGTTTGCCCGGGAGGAAGAGCTGCAGGACATAATTACTCCTGCCGAGTTTGGCCTGTAGGGAACAGCGAACAATCGCCCATCTTCTTCCTTACAGTCAAAAATTTATCCTCCGACAAAGCGAGGAACGAGACGTCGAGGTAAGCGTTAGACTCCAATATCAACAAAGTTATGCCTGTGGTAAATGCCCTTCTGTGTCTCGAATATGAATGAAATACGAGCTGTTTCAAGGTATCCTGCAATTGACCTGTTCCCACGGAGGATGGATGAGACTTTTTGTAGTTCTGCTTTCTCTACTCTTTTGGTTTTCACCTGTAACTCTTTTGGCGAAAGAGAACATCCTGCTCCTGAAAACCTGGAAAGGTCAGGATGTCTCCGGCTGGCTGATGAGTGAAAAGCTTGACGGGATTCGTGCGATTTGGGACGGCAGGACACTGAGGACCCGTGGCGGGAAAGAAGTTGCCGCCCCCCAGTGGTTTATGAAAACACTTCCTCCCTTTGCCATCGATGGTGAACTCTGGAGCCGCCGGGGAAACTTTCAGAATATTCAAACCATTGTCATGGACCACCAGCCAGGTGAAAGATGGCAGGAACTCACCTACAACATCTTTGATGTCCCTGATGCCGAAGGGGGCCTGCAGCATCGTTTGACAAAACTTGCTGGCTGGCTGCAGTTACACCCCACACCTTACATTCATATTCTGGAGCAGATCCCGTGCCGAAACAATGCCCATCTCGAGGCATTTCGCCGTGAGATTGAGGCAAAGGGGGGTGAAGGAGTCGTGGTGCGTGATCCCGATGCCCCATACGAGAAGAAACGCACCGCGAACGCGCTGAAGGTGAAAAGTTTTGAGGATGATGAGTGTGTGGTGACAGCACACCATGGAGGCAAAGGACAGTTTGTCGGAATGCTCGGCGCCTTCAGTTGCCGACTCCCGAATGGAAAAGTGTTCAAGATTGGCAGCGGTCTGAAGAAAAATGATCGTCTCAATCCGCCAGCAATCGGGGCAACCGTCACCTTCAAACATCAGGGCTGGACGAACGGAGGCAAACCCCGCTTCCCCGTCTTTCTCAGGGTGCGTATAATGAAACCAGAAGAAAACACGATAATTGTCGATTGACACCACAAAATCGAATATGGTAAAGCTGCATCACGTAACAGAAAAAAATGTGAGTGCGTTTACACTTGTGAATGGGCGGATGATGGAACAGGTAGACATCGGGGACTTAAAATCCCCTGGCGCAAGCCATGCGGGTTCGATTCCCGCTCCGCCTACCAGCAATGTGGTTTAAGATTTTCAGAGATTGACAGCGTCCCTTCCCTGGTGCTTTTGTCTCCTCCCTCTTCGGGGGGCGGCGCCGGAATTTTTTTCTCCTTCCTTTTCACCTTTTCAACTCTTGCCCTTTTACAAATCAATACAAACGAGGCCTGTAATGGCATACACCGGCGTAAAATTCACGTGTCACCAGCTCTCCCCTTCCATCTCATACAGAGACGACCTTGCACAGCTGAATCGTTCCGCCTGGATTTTTTCACAACTGGGTCTGTCTCCGCTGCACGACAACGGAGCCTATGGAAATTTCTCCTGCCGGGGAGAAAACGAACCGGAGTTTTTCATCAGCAAATCGGGGATGACTCCCCTGGAAGAGTTCACTCCAGAGCAATTCTGCCATATCACCGCCTGTGATGAAGAAAAGATGTCTCTTGATTACCACGGTCTTGCGGTACCATCCTCTGAAACATTCATGCATCACCTCATATATCAGAATCGTTCAGATATTGGCTCGATTCTCCATGGCCACTGCACGGTCATGACCCGGCTTGCCGAAGAACTCGGCTTGCCAATCACCCCTCGTTTTTTCGAATATGGAACCCGGGAACTGGCCAGAGCCGGATTAGAACTGGCAGAGAGTGAGGACTTTTTTATCCTTAAGAATCATGGTTTTATCTCCCTTGGAGAAGATATCAACATTGCTGCGAGACAGACCTACTCTATTCTGCACCAACTGCTCAGCCTCCTCGAATCCAGTTAAACCGATATCCCCTCCCGCAAAGCATTGACTGCCCCGAGAAGAGCTACCACCGCCGTATCCACTTTAAGGATACGGCTTCCCATGGTGCAGCAGCGAAAACCCGCCGCTCGAAACAGATCCACTTCGAAGTCTATCCACCCCCCTTCCGGACCAATAGCGAGGGCAATACGCCCCTGTTCTCCACAGACCAGATCCGCCAGTGTTTTCTCTCCGGAAGGATGGGCAATGAGCTGCAGTTCATGTTTTTCCTTCTGTCGTGGCCAGAAATCCTCTATGAAAGGTTTGAACCTGCGGTGAAAAATCACCTCCGGCAGACGGGTATCCACCGCCGCCTGCTCCAACCCCTGGCGGAGATGCAACCCATACTCTCCCGGATCAAGCAGATTGCTCTCCCAGAAGCTCTTTTCCACCCGCCGACTCTGAATAATATGAAAAGTACCCACACCGAGAGCCGTGGCCTGGCTGAGAACACGCTTGAGCATAATCGGCCGGGGCAGCGCCAGGATAAGATCCAGAGCAGGTTGTTCCGGCGGTTCTTCAGTCAATTCGACGGCAAGCAACGCTTCAAAGGGATATTTTTTCCGCAAGACGAGGATCGTTCCCCTGCCGAGCCAGCCCCCGATTTCCCCCATCCGCACTGAATCACCGATTTCGGCCCGCAGTACCTTGACAATATGTTCTGCCCGGGCATCCTTCAGCAACACATTGTTATCTTGTATTTCTTCCTCGTTGAAGAGTATTATATTCATTTTTATCCTCCGAAAACTATTTGATGGAGCCACCTGCGCTCTCTCCACTTTCCCTGTGAGTCCCATGCTCTTTGTGTATAACATTTTGCAACTCCTTGTTCTTCCGATATTTTCACCGATTTTGGCCCTCGTGGCTCTGAGTCGAGCGAAATATCGCCATCGCACTCCCTCGCGCCTGGGCTGGGGGCTGAGACATCTCCTGACGAAGCCCAGAGAAAAGCGCCTCACCTTCTGGGTGCATGCCCTCTCGGTGGGGGAGACAACCTCCGCAGTGCCGCTGCTTGAAGGAATCCGCGCGACCTGGCCGGAGAGCAGAATTGTCTTTTCGGTTACCACTCGCAGCGGCCGTCGGGTTGCGAATCGGGTCATGCACGACCTTGCGGACACGGTTATCAACAGCCCTTTCGATATCCTGCCGGTGGTCCTCCACTTCTACAACAGAATTAAACCGGACTGCTATATCCAGGTGGAAACTGATTTCTGGCCAAATATCCTGCACATTATGCACAAACGCGGTGTCCCGACCCTGCTGGTCAACGGCAGGGTATCTGATGAGGCCCTTGCCGGCTACAGGAGACTGCGCTTTTTCTTTGCCCCGATGTTCGCCAGCTTCACCGCCCTCTGCCTGCAGACTGCTGCCGATTCCGAGAAACTTAAGGGTCTCGGTCTCCCCGCAGAACGTTTGCATACCCTTGGAAATCTCAAATTTGACACCATGCAACAGGGAGACAAAAACAGCGCCGTGCTTGAGGAGATCGGTCGACTGTTACCTGCAGGCCGCACCATTTTTATCGCAGGTTCAACCCATCCAGGAGAAGAAGAGATTCTGTTGGCAAGTTTTGCGCTCCTGAAAAAAGAGTTTCCCAAATTGTTCCTGATTCTCGCCCCGCGTCATGTTGCCCGGGCGGTAGAACTACAGAAAATTTGTGTCAGGGCAGGCTTTCCAGCCGTCCTCCGCACCGATGAAGAAAAGGCAAAGGATATATTAATTCTCAATACTATCGGCGAACTTGCCGCCTGCTACATACTTGGCGAAATTTCATTTGTCGGCGGTTCACTGGTGAAAAGGGGGGGGCACAATCCTATCGAACCCGCCCTGGCCGGTCATCCCGTTTTCTTTGGCCCGTCAATGGAAGATTTCAGTGAAATAGCCGAAGATCTCCGCCGGGAAGGTGCCGCCACCACGGTGCACAATGCAATGGAACTGGCAAACTTCATGCGGCCTCTGCTTGTTGACAAACAGAAACGACACAAGACAGGGGATATCGCCCGACAATGTGTGCTGCGCCAGCAGGGTGTCATTAAACGCCACATTGACCTGATTTGCACACTGTTGAACACGAAGCGGTGAAATATTTCGTCCTTCTCTCCCGTCACTACGCCCTTGTTCCCTTTACTGTTGCTTTCATTCTTGGCATCACGGCAGGCCATCACCGGCCGCTGCCTGAGATATGGTTGAAGCCTGCTGTTTTTATTATTGCGATCCTCGCAACGGCAATCTGCTGGTATTTTATAAAGTGTAAACCACGAAAAACTCCCTCTTGCCTGCCCCTGTATCTTTTTGCTTTTCTTCTCGGGGCATTGTTTGTCTCTACAGCTCTGCGTCTGCCGACGAGCTCAAACGTTTTCTATTCTTTCCCTGAAAAGAGGGATGCAGTAATTATCGGCACAATGCTGGAGATGCCGAAGCAGAACGACCGCACAAGCTCGGCAACCATTGAGTGCAGTGAGGTTCGTTTCGCCGACAGTGATTTTCAACCGGTGACAGGCAGGGCATCCGTCAGCCTTGAAGGCCCATGGCCAGAGGATATTCTGCCGGGAGACCGCCTGATGGTTCGTGCCACCTTCAAGCGGCCGCAAAGCTGGCGGACTCCGGGAACCTTTGATTACACCCGTTACCTCGCAACAAAAGGAATTACCATCACCGGCTTCAGCCGTTCTTCACTCTTTATCACCCCGCTGCCCGCTGTTCAGCACTCTCTGCTCCAAAGGACAGGCTTCGCCGCCGAGCGTACACGTACCCGCCTCGCCAGAGCAATCAACACATCCCTGTCCGAGGAGAATGCCGCTCTCTTCCGCGCCCTTCTCCTCGGCGACCGCAGCGGAGTTGATGACCAGACACTGGAAAACTTCAAAAGAGCCGGAGTGCTGCATACTCTGGCCATATCCGGCCTGCATCTCACGGTAGTTTCAGGACTCCTCTATCTGCTCTTCTACCTGCTGTTAAGTCAGTCAGAACACCTGTTGCTCTTTTACCCCGTACACATTCTCGCATTCTGCGCCACCCTGCCGTTCCTTCTGTTTTACGCCTTTCTGACCGGCCTCAACCCTCCCGTCCTGCGGGCTGTCATGATGGCGATCGTAGTCACCTGCGCAGTGGTCATACGCCGTGAGGGCTCATCATCAACGCTGCTCGCCACAGCGGCTCTCACCCTGCTGATACTCAACCCGCTGCAGCTCTACACGGCCTCCTTTCAACTTTCTTTTCTTGCTGTCGCTGCAATTTTTCTGCTCATCCCTCTCCTGGGAAAAGTGGGACAAAAGCGTGTCACCCATACAGCCACCTGGGTCGGTCGCATTGCCGCTGCATTTTTACTCTCCTGCGGAATTACCCTTTTCACTGCCCCTGTAACCATCGTCCACTTCAATCAACTGAGCGCAATCGGCCCCCTCGCCAATCTGCTGATAGAACCGATCCTCTGCCTCATCACCCTGCCCCTCGGCCTGCTCGCCCTCCCTTTCCTCTACGCCGGGAATCCGATCGGCCCTCTGCTATTGAAGCTGGCCAGCCTGCCAATGGAACTTTCCACCTGTCTTGTAAAATGGTTCGCCTCTTTGCCCTGCGCTTCTTTTGCCATCGCCGCTGAAAAACCATGGTTTGCAGTGGGCACACTGCTCTTCTACATTGCCCTCGCCCTGCTGGCACTGGGAGCATTCTATAATCGCTGGAACCCGGCACGACGCCAATTGTCTGTCAGGTGCGCTGCCTTTCTCCCCGGACTGCTCCCGCTCGCCACAGCACCTTTTTTCTTTTTTCATCCGCTGCCATATCATAACCGGGCAGTCTTTCTTGATGTGGGCCAGGGCAGTGCCACTTTTCTTGAATGGTCTGACGGGAGACGAATTCTTGTGGATGGAGGAGGCGGAATCTTTACCCGTAACCTCGGTAAGCGAGCCATTGCCCCTTTTTTCTGGAGTAAGGGTTTCTCCCGCATTGATGCAGTAGTTGCCACCCACTCTGATGCAGACCACACCCGTGGACTGCCCTTTATTATACGAACGTTTCATCCGCAGGCTCTCTACCTGCGGGCTTTGCAGGATGAAAACAAACTGGTTGCGAAAATGGAGAAGGCTGCAATTAAAACTGGAAGCAAAGTTTTCAGCCCCGCCACGGGAGACATCCTTTTGGGCAGCTCCCTTCTCTGTCTGTACAACTTTGGCCTTCCTGATAAAAAAAAGAGGAAAATGAAAAATCGCGGTCTGGTGCTGCTCGCCCGCTTTCAAAATGAGGCGCTTCTCCTTCCTGGAGATATTGACAAAGAAGCAGAGCAGGTGCTGATCGACACGGGAAGAATTCATCAAACGAGCCTGCTGCTTGCAGCCCACCACGGATCCAGGACATCCAACAGTACAGAACTGCTCAGGCAGCTCAACCCTCAAATTGTCTTCGTTTCCAATGGCGATCGACCAGGAATTTTCCCATCAACACGCCTGAGGAAAGAGCTGAAGCACAGAAATATCCCGCTTCTTGACACACGACACTACGGAACAATAGAGGTTGAATTTCTGCAGAAAGGATGGCAGATCTTTCACTGGCAGCGGCCGAATAATAACCCTCTCCGTCCCCTTAAGAGAGTTGAAATACCGCTGTAACAGGAATTGAAAAGAAAAAAACGCCGGAAACCCGGCAAGGCCACCGTCGCTTTATGATGAGGATTCCCTGGAAAATACGCCGAAATCAGACTTCGGTGAAGTCAGCAGGCGCGTTTTTCAAGTATTTGAGGAAACGGGATTTCTCAATACAGTTGGTATAAGCATCGTTTGCACTGATTCGTTTTTTCAAGACAAGCTCTTCAATGGCATCATCCAGGGTCTGCATGCCATACTTTTTCCCCGTCTGCATGGAGGAGAGGATCTGGAAGGTTTTTCCTTCACGGATCAGGTTCCGCACCGCAGCTGTGGCTATCAGGATTTCCAGTGCCGCGCAACGCCCCTTTACATCCACCCGCTTGAAGAGTGTCTGCGAGACAACTGCACGCAGGGAATCAGCAAGGGTGGAACGAACCTGACCCTGCTGGTTGGCGGGGAAGATTTCAATCACCCGGTCAACGGTTTTCATGGCGTTAAGAGTATGCAGAGTACTGAAAACAAGATGACCTGTCATGGCGGCTTCCATGGCGAGAGAGATGGTTTCCAGGTCACGCATCTCACCAACCATAATGATATCCGGATCCTCACGGAGGGCTCCGCGCAAGGCCGCAGTAAAACTCCGGGTATGCGTTCCGACTTCACGATGGTTGATAATACACTTCTGACTCTGATGAACAAATTCCACCGGATCCTCAATGGTGAGGATATGGTCTTTTCGAGTTCTATTGCACTCATCGATGATGGCTGCGAGGGTTGTAGACTTCCCGGAACCAGTTGGCCCGGTCACAAGAACAAGTCCCTTGGGCAACTGAGAGAGACGAGAGACAACCTTTGGCAGGCCAAGTTGATCAACAGTCATGATGTCGCTGGGAATCTCCCGGAAAACCGCACCGACACCGTTTTTCTGCTGAAAATAGTTACAGCGGTAACGAGCCATACCCGGAATTTCATAACCGAAATCCACATCACCGGTCTCCTCAAAGGCGCGGATTTTCTCTTCTGGGCAGATCTCATATAACATCACACGCAGGGCATCATTTTCAAGACGCTTGAACTTTACCCGCTCCATATCGCCGCGGATACGCAGAACCGGCTGCTGCCCGGCAACCATATGAAGGTCGGATGCCCCCTCATCATTCATCAATTTAAAAAAGCCATCAATCTGTGCCATTGAATTTCACCTCTGGAGTTAAATTCTCTTGCTTGATTCCCAAATAATACTGAACCATTATTTTCCAACAGCAGGTATATTTTTCGTCAAAAATTGCACAACTTCCTCGACATCATCCAATACAGTGAAGAGAGAAAGATCTTTTTCTGCAATGTTCCCGCAGGAAAGCATCTGCTCCTTCATCCAATCCACCAGCCCGCCCCAGAATTCACTTCCGAAGAGAACAATAGGAAACGGTTCAATACGTTTAGTCTGAATAAGAGTTATAGATTCAAAGATTTCATCCATGGACCCAAAGCCGCCCGGCATGCAGACAAAGCCCTGAGAATACTTCATCAACATTACCTTTCTAACAAAAAAATATTTAAAATCCATAGAAAAATTAGTATAGGGATTCGGAATTTGTTCATGGGGAAGAGTTATATTGAGCCCGACAGAAACACCGCCTCCTTCAGAAGCCCCTTTATTGGCGGCCTCCATTATGCCTGGTCCACCGCCGGTAATAATTCCGAAACCGGCCTCTACAAGCCCCCGTGCAATCTCTGTCGCAAGCTTATAATACTTTTCATCTGGCTTTGTTCGTGCGGAACCATAAATGGTAACTGCCGTAGTATCTATGGAACCAAGACCATCAAACCCCTCAACAAATTCAGCAAGAATACGAAAAACACGCCAGGAATCACTGGCCTTCGCGTTACTTAAGTCGTAGGTAGGATCCTTGACAATTTTTCCGAAAGATCTTTTCTTTATCACTTTTCTCTCCTGTTCTATTTCTTTAATTTCTTTAATTTTCAATTTTTAGACGGCAAAGGCTGGCAGTATATTACTCCAGGGTACCTGGAAACAGCTTGTATTTTGTTCCTATTCGAAACACAGAAAAAAATTTACCGCAGGTATACTCTTTGATATCGGAGTCCATCGCTTACCTCGACGTCTCGTTCCTCGCTTTGTCGGAGGATAATTTTTTTACTGTACTGAAGAAGATGAACGAAAGACGGGTTATTCAAAGTCCGCTGTATCAGAAGCTTAATGACATGCTTTCAGACCTGTTCTGGCAGCGGCGTATGCTGCGGTTCCATGCTTTTCTGTATCAAGAATCCGCCGAAACCATCGCTGGGCCGAGTGCTTCTCCCCTGCTGCGAGGCAGAGCTGAGCCATTTCAAGACGGCCGGCACTGCGCCAGCGTTTGCTCCGCATGCAGTCCGCAAGTTCACTTCGAGCCTCAGCAAACTGTCCTTCCGCCGCAAGGGCGCGGGCATAGATGATTCGATGAGCCCAATTCTGTGGCTCTATCTCCAGACTTTTCCGACAAAGAGTCAGTGCAACGTCACTCCCCTCGCCGGTCTGCAGGTAGGTGTCACCGAGCAGAGCCATTGCGGCAGCGTCAAAACGATCGAAATGGAGTGCTTTCTGCAGATAATCACGGGCACGGCGGAATTCACCAAGACCGTGGCAGGCCTCTCCGAGGCGGCTCCACACCCTGCCATTTTTAAGAGAGTCCGTATTTTTTTTCAGCCATTCGTTGAGATATCGATCTGCATCTGCAAAACGCCGACAGAGACAGGCCGCATTCCCAAGCTGAAAAAGCAAATCCTGCAGAGTTTCATCATCAATCTCTTCACCCTCTTCTCGTTTAGAACTGAGCAAAGCCTTTTCGAAAGAAAGAAAGGCAGTCTCGTCCTCCCCCCTGTCATGCAGAGCAAGACCAAGGTTGTAAAGTGCCATGAAGTTGTCCGGGGCGAGACCCAGCGCCGCGTTAAAACTTTCCATTGCAGAAGCCGTGAGATTCATCAAGGCCAGAGTCACCCCGAGGCTGTTATGGAGATTGATCTCCTGCAACACCTCCGAATCGGCAGGGGGCGACGCAAGCCCGTGGCGATATTCCCGTACGGCCGAGATGAGGTCACCATCTCCAAAATAGATATCACCACTGATATTCAGGCTTGTCTGATCAAACTCCACGACACTGCTGCTGCCAAAAAAAGAGGCATGAATCAGCGCCTTGCGGCAATTCTGCAGGATTTCACTCTTACGAAAATTATAAAAGGGAAAAGTGGCGATCCCTGCGGATAACGTTCGTCCCTTCTCCTCTCCTCTTTTTATGAGCTGCTTCGCCAGCTTCATCGCCTCACTATTTTTCGATGCGGGAAAGAAAAACCAGACAGAGACAGAATCGTCACTCATCGCGGCAAAATGCGCGAATTCTTCTTTAAAATCCGGAGAAAGGGCATTGTGATCATCCGCCTCAACCAGCAAAAGTTCAAACTGTTTTTCCTTTGCTGCAAGACGACTGATCTTTCTGCGCACACCTGCCGATGCAGGAGCAAGTGGATGCAGATCGGGCCAGGCCAATTGCAACCAGGTACAGAAGCTGAAAGGACCACGCTTCTCCGCGTGCTGCAGGGCCGTCCAGGCTTCATTCAGCAGGGTCCGGCCCGCAGTGTGATCTTCCTCGTTCGGAACAGCCTTCCTGCTGCTGCCAATATGCACCCGCCAGCAGCCCTCTTTTTTTAACCAGGCAACCAGCTTTTTCTCGAAATCGTGGTTTCCGGGAATATCCATCGCAGGATTGGCAGAGAGAAGAAGTGCAAAGGTGAGCCCTCCTATATAATGGAGGGTTGACCTGCCGGGACCAAAGTTTCGCAGGGCGCGGGCGCAGTGATCGAGGTACTGGTGATCGCGACGCCAGGTCTGACGGCGGCCAGGAAGCTCTACAAGAAGCAGGAAGAATCCCGGAGTTGTATCCCATGAATCGAGAACAGACTGCAGGTTGGCAAGATTAAGGAGGCCGGTGTCCTGATCTATTCGCGCCTCGCGCAGAAGGGTGAACTCACCTTCAAGCTTTTCACGAACCTCTTCAAGCCAACTTTCATTTAGCAGACGCAGAAACTCACTGTCACCACCATATGCTGCCGCAATTATCGGTGGTGCATCCGGAAAATGGAAGGAGAAAAGCAGGACTCCATCTGCAATGCCATAAAAGAGCTCACCAGACATAATCTGTTGATAGAGTTTCTCCAGCATTCCACTCCCTGCATGATCAGGGGAATGGCGGGGTAGCTCCTTACTGTTGAAAAACCGGACCTCCTTCACTGTAGGAAGCATCTCCTCCGTTCGAGCTGCAAAAGAACTCGAAAAGAGCTGGAAATCTTCGTGTTGAAGATGATTGTCGGTAAACGGTACAGGGAAATTCTCAATCACGTGTTTCTCCATCTGCGCTGCTTAAAAATTGATTCAGTTCTTTTGCGAGTTCAGGAATTTCACGATCCTGAACGGTTCTCAGATCAAGGACGAAGTGACCATTTTCAACTCGCCCGAGAATCGGCACGGCCATCTTGCGAAGCCCTGTTTCGAGGGACGTAATTGAGACATCTCCATTGTAGCAGAGAGCCCTGCTGTCGATAGAGTGTTCTGGCATGGCACCTCCACCAACGCGGGAGGAGACTGATTCAATGCTGAAATCTCTCTGCAGAGCAGCATCAAGCAAAGACAGCAGACGTACACATCTCGCCTCAACCTGCTGAGGGGATTGCGTCAACATCCGCAGAGTGGGAATATTCTGCAGAGCCTGCCCAATATCATAATATTCACGCAGAACACTCTCAAGAGCTGCAAGGGTGAATTTATCTATGCGCAACGCACGATTAAGGGGATTTTTTTTAATCCGTTCGATAATTTTGCGGCGTCCGACAATGATTCCTGCCTGAGGCCCGCCGAGCAGCTTGTCGCCGCTGAAGGTGACTACATCAACCCCGGCTTTGACTATCTCCTGCACAGTCGGCTCTCTGGGAAGGCCATAACGGGAAAAATCAATAAGAGAACCACTGCCCAGATCCTCCATGGTCAATAAATCATGTTTCGCACCAAGGGAAACCATTTCTTCTACCGAAACCTCTGAGGTAAAGCCTATAACTCTGAAATTCGAGGTATGGACACGTAATAACAGCGACGTTTCCGGAGTAACAGCATCCTCATAATCAAAGAGGTGGGTACGATTAGTCGCGCCGACCTCAACAAGCCGGGCCCCGCTCCTTGCCATGATATCGGGGATACGAAAGGAACCTCCGATCTCCACAAGTTGTCCGCGCGACACAATAACCTCTCTGCCACCTGCAAGTGTATCGAGGGCAATGAGGACGGCAGCAGCATTATTATTAACTATGAGTGCACTTTCCGCTCCGGTAAGATCGCAGAGGATATCCTCAACGAGATCATATCGGCTGCCCCGCTGCCCTGTATTAAGATCAAATTCAAGATTTGAATAAGACCCGCCAGCAAGATGAAGCATGTTACAGGCTGCCGAAGAAAGGACAGATCTCCCAAGATTAGTGTGAATCACAACTCCAGAGGCATTGAAGACTCGACGCAAACGAGGGGCGGTTATCTCAGCAAGAAGTGAAAGAAATCGTTTTTGCCACTCTCCGGAGGAAACAGCGGAAATCGAACCTCCAGACAAAATACCACGCCGTTCCTGTTCAATGACAGTACGTATCGCTTTGAGAACCAGTTGCCGAGGCACGCCTGGTGGAGTGTGCCCTTCCAGTAACAGTATACATTCATCGGTTTTAGGGAGGGCTCGCAAGAGATTTTCAGAGGGATGAGTCATGCTGGCATTTCCATGGAATATAGGAATAAGGGGACCTTGAATAATCAGTCTTTCGCCCATCTTCGTCGTTACAGTAAAAAATTTATCCTCCGACAAAGCGAGGAACGAGACGTCGAGGTAAGCGATGGACTCCGATATCAATCATATACCTGAGGTAAATTTCCTCCTGTACCTCGAATATGAACGAAATACAAGATTATTCAAGGTAGCCATAAGTCTGATAACAAGCAGTAAAAACATAATAATAGTAGAAAGGAAATAGTTTGTCTCTTTCTTTATCCAACTGTTTGGAGATTGTTCTTGACCTTTGCTCTTCGGCCACGTATATTCCCGCCTTCGTTGCAGATGATCTGGGCAAAACGCCACAGAGAACCTGCAGGGAGATTAGAAAAGAGTTGACAGGATGGATCAGAAATGATATATACTGCCAGCTCGCTGAACGCA
>JALNVI010000010.1 GCA_023231425.1 Desulforhopalus sp.
AGCCGGAGCAGCCTCAACTTTTTTCTCCACTTCGGGAACATCAACTTTCAACAGCTCAACATCAAATACGAGGACTGAATTCGGCTCAATTACCGGTTTAGCTCCCTGCTCACCGTAAGCAAGATCAGAGGGGATAACGAGATGCATCTTCATCCCGGGATTCATTAACTGCATGGCTTCGGTCCAGCCGGGGATAACACGGTTTACCTGGAATTTGGCAGGCTCACCATGCTTGTCAGTGCTGTCAAAGACAGTTCCGTCAACAAGGGAACCTGTATAGTTAACTGTTACCACATCTTCTGGTTTTGCTTTGGGGCCTTTTCCTTCTTTAACAATCTCATACTGCAGACCGCTTTTAGTCAAAACAACGCCCTTTTTCCCCTTATTTTTTTCAAGGAAAGCTTTCCCCTCAGCAAGGTTTTCCTTTTTCATATTTTCAAATTCAGCAAGCTGTTTGATCTGCATCTTTTTCGCAAAGGTCTCTTTGACTTTCGCCATCTCATCTTCGTTCATAAGCGGGCTTTCCCCTTTAAGGGCCATCTCGACACCGTTAAAGAGAATATCCGATTTGATCCCTGCATCAAGGCTCTTGAGATAATTGCCCATTTCATAGCCAAGACTGTAGCTCAGCTGACCTTCAAAATCTTTCGGCCCGTCAGCACCCATGGCCGGAACAGCAATGGTCATGCTCAGAAGTACTGTTACCAGATATTTTTTCATTGTATTCTCCTTTAAATTGTTTCCCATTCGGGATAATTCAGCGAAGGAAAACAAGGGTTATCCCCTGGTTTCCACGGTTAAAATACTCACTCTCAACCAGTTTTGGGTAGCGCTGCAACCAGTGCTTCGCCGCCCTGAGGTTCTGTGAAAAGGCCTCTCCGGCGAGATAGCCGCCAATTTTTCCAAGACTCACCTGGTAATCGAGCACCTTGCGACACTCGACCCGGATGCTGCCGCCGCGCCCACTCGATCCATAGCCATGAATCAGAACAAGAAGAGTGATTCCACCACACTTCGCCTCTCCAATTCGCTGCGCCATCCGCTGCAGGGCATCCTCAACGGTGGGCAGGCCATATTCCAGGTTAACCGTTCTGTGGCGGAATTTTTTCCGTTCGCATCCAGGAATCCGTTTGCTGCCACAAAAAGGACAAATGGCACTCTCAGCTCTGATTTTGTTTCCACAGGTCTCACAGTGAACGAACATGATACTACCCTCTCATCTTTCCCCCCACCATTACAACTCCATTACATTCGACGTGCAGTTATAACTCCGGGGAGCTGGCGAAGGTGCTGCAAAAGGGTCCGCATCTGTTCCACACCTTCCACTTCGACAACGATGGTCATTTGCGCCTGTTCCTCCGGAGAAGTGTGAGCAGTGACATCAACAATGTTAGAGCCTTCGGCAGTGATAACCCCTCCGACCTCGGCAAAGAGCCCGCGTTTGTTATCGGCCTGGAGAAAGATTGTAGTTTGAAAGGTTTTCTCAGCAATTCCGGCCCAGCTCACCGCAATCAGGCGGTGGGGGTCAGCGTTCTTGAGGTTTGGGCAGGTTGTCTTGTGGATTGAAACCCCATGTCCGATAGTGACAAAGCCAACAATATCATCTCCCGGAATGGGGCTGCAGCACTTGCTGAGTTTGACCAGCATACCTTCCACGCCATCAATGTCGATCCCGGAGCTGTCCTTCGCGCTATTTGATCTGCCGCCACTAGCAATCTCACCAATCCTCTCAAGGCTCATTTCCATGGGGGTCCCGCCAGCTGCTGCAGGCACCTCAGCGGGCTGCAGTGCACGGGCGATATTCTCCACCGAAATCACACCGCTGCCCACCTTGATCAACAAATCATCAAGGGAGTTGCAACGCAGGGCTTTGAGCAGGAGACGGATATGACCCGACTTAATAATCCTTTTCAGGGAAGTCTGATGACGGCGAATTGCCTGGTCGCAGATCTCCCGGCCAAGTTGCAGGGCTTTCTCCTTCTCTTCACGGCGCAGCCAGGAACGGACTCGGGCACGGGCGCGCCCTGTTTTGACCAGATCCAGCCAGTCTCGTTTGGGCTGTTGAGTTGCCGAAGTGATGATCTCCACTACGTCGCCGTTCTTGAGCTGATATTTCAGTGGCACATGACGATTACCGATTTTAGCACCGATGCAGTGATCCCCGATTTCACTGTGGATGGAATAGGCAAAATCGATGGGGCAGCTGCCCGCCGGCAGCTCACGCACATCGCCGCCAGGAGTAAGGGCAAAGACCTCCGGATCGTAGAGCTCAGCCATCAGGCTGTCCATAAACTCCCGCGGATCCTCAACCTCCTGCAGAGACGCAATCAGCTTCTTCAGCTCATGAAAAAGCTTCGCGTCACGGATGTTGGCACAGGAACCTTCTTTGTAGGCCCAGTGAGCGGCAATCCCTTCCTGAGCAACTTTGTCCATCTCATCAGTGCGAATCTGAATTTCGATGAAGTGGCCGTGCGGGCCCAGCACTGTGGTGTGCATCGACTGATAGTTATTGGTCTTGGGAACGGAGATAAAGTCCTTAATACGTTCCTGAATAGGCGACCACATGGAGTGAATAATCCCGAGAGCTCCATAGCATTCCGGGATAGTATTGACGATGATGCGAAACGCAACCTTGTCATAAACTTTCTCCAGTGTAATATTCTGAGCAATGAGTTTTTTATAGATAGAATAGAGCTGTTTGGGGCGGCCATAAATACGGAGAGGATAGACCCCTCCGTCAGAGAGACTTTTCTTGAGGAGAGCAAGGACCTCATCAACGTACCGCTGACGATCCACAAGAGAGACCTTCATTTTCGCCTCTAGAGAAGCGTACTCTTCAGGATACAGATAGCTGAAAGCAGTATCTTCCAGTTCACGCTTGAGCCACTCAATTCCGAGCCGGCTGGCCAGCGGCGCGTAGATATCCATGGTCTCACGTGATATGCCAATTTGCATTTCGCGATCAACGGTCTCCAGTGAAAACATATCCTGTAATCGGTCAACGAGGCGAATCAGCAGGACCCGGATATCACTGGCAACAGCCAGCAGCATCTTCCGCATCGAATCTGCCTTGGAGGCGAGCTGAGAGTTATAGACCACACGGGTCACCCGACTCATTCCGTCTACAATGGAGGCCACATCTTCCCCGAATTTGTGCTCCAGTTCTTTGAAAGATATCCCGCCATGACGCATCACGCCGTGCAGCATGCCGCCAAGCACAGTGTCATAATCAAGCTGCATGGAGGCAAGCGTCTGAGCCACTGCGCTGACGTGCTCAATGTACGGTTTCCCGGAAAAGTGGCACTGCCCCTTGTGCACCTTGCAGGCAAACACCCACGCTTCATCCAGATTTGCCGTAGTCGCGGGCGGCAGGTAGTTGCCGAGCAGAACCTTAAGCTCCGTTATTTCAGAATATTCACTCATAACTCAATCTCTCAGTCGATCTGCAACTCACTGTCAATACGGGATTTCAACTCTCGAGCTGCACTTTCAGGAGCAAGAGACTCCACCTCACCGCTGCGGCGGTTACGCAACTCGAAACTACCATCCTTCTTAAAGCCGCGCCCCACGGTAATCCGCCAGGGAATACCGAGCAGATCAGCATCCTTGAACTTGATTCCAGGCCGCTCCTCACGGTCATCAAGCAGGACTTCAACACCCTCAGCCTGCAGTTCAGCATAGAGATTTTCCACCGCCCCGGTAATTTCCTCATCATCGGTATCAAGATTGACGATTATCACCTGCATCGGCGCAAGAGGCATGGGAAAGATGATCCCGTCCCTGTCATGATTCTGCTCTATGGCTGCAGCCACCACACGAGTGACACCTATACCGTAGCACCCCATGACCAGAGGCGTCTCCTGTCCTTCGCTGTCCTGAAAGGTAGCATTCATTGCCTCAGAATAGCGGGTACCGAGTTTAAAGACATGCCCGACCTCAATACCCTCAGTAAGACTGAGCCTGCCGCCGCATTGCGGGCAGGGGTCTTTGATGGTTATCTGGCGCAGGTCAGCGACTGCTTCCGGAGTAAAATCACGGCCGCAGTTGATGTTTTTCATATGGATATTCTTTTCATTGCCACCGGCGTAGAAATTGCGCATGACTGCCACTTCCTGATCAGCAACAAGTCGAATCCTGATTCCTACAGGTCCCAGATATCCGGTGGGAACACCCGTCGCATCGAATACAGCCTTGTCTTCTGCCAGTTCAACCTCTGAAGCACCGAGAAGATTTTTCAGCTTCACCTCCTCAACCTCCCGGTCTCCACGCAGACAAACTGCAACAAACTCAACCTTGTCGCCTTTCTCCACCCGGTACACCATGGTCTTCACCAGTTGCTGCGGATTGATACCGAGAAATTCACAGACTGTGACAACCTTGCGTTTACCAGGGGTCTCCACCTTTTCGAGAGCCAGGGGTACAGCATCGTTACCTGCAGCAGGTGCTGCGACCTCAGCCTTCTCCATATTGGCAGCGTAATCGCAATTATTACAGACAACAATGGTATCCTCGCCCGTAGCGGCCAGCACCATAAATTCGTGGGAATAATTACCGCCAATAGCGCCGGAATCGGCCTGCACGGCGCGAAAATCCAATCCACAGCGGGTGAAGATACGTTTGTAGGCATCAAACATCTTCTGATAGGAAAGCAAGGATGCCTCATCACTCACGTCAAAACTGTAGGCATCTTTCATAATAAATTCGCGACCACGCATCAGGCCGAAACGCGGGCGAATTTCATCGCGGAATTTTGTTTGAATCTGGTAAAGATTAATCGGCAGATCGCGCCAGGAATGAATCTCGCGACGGGCCAGATCGGTTATCACCTCTTCATGCGTCGGTCCAAGACAGGATTCACGTTCGTGCCGGTCTTTGAAACGCAACAGCTCCGGGCCATATTTCTGGTAGCGGCCGGTCTCCTGCCAGAGTTCGGCGGGCTGTACCATCGGCAGCAGCAGCTCCTGGGCTCCGGCACGGTCCATCTCTTCACGAACAATGTTCTCTACCTTGCGAATGGCTTTGAGACCAAGCGGCAGGTAGGAATACACTCCGGCAGTAAGTTTACGAATGAAACCGGCACGCAGCATCAACTGATGGCTGATAACCTCGGCGTCGGCGGGAGTCTCTTTCAGGGTGGGGAGCAGGGTTTCTGAATATCGCATAATTGCTTCCTGTAAAATATTTGTAGCGGGCGGGCTCAGCCTCACCCTCTCTTGTTATATTCTTTGTCCATCTTGCGCAACTCACCGACAAAGACATTGAGCAGTTCATCCTCGGGAACATTCTTCCAGATAACGCCTTTCTTAAAAATGAGTCCGAATCCTTTCCCTCCGGCGATACCTATATCAGCCTGTTTAGCCTCTCCCGGACCATTCACCACACAGCCCATCACCGCCACCTTCAGCGGACTCTCCATGGTCTGGACTATCCGCTCGACCTCTTCGGCGAGACTGAAAAGGTCAATCTGGGTTCGGCCGCAGGTGGGGCAGGAGATCAGTTCGGGACCACGTATGCGGATTTTCAGAGAACGCAACAGCTCAAAGCCAACCCGAACCTCCTCAACCGGATCACGGGTAAGGGAAACGCGCAGGGTGTCACCAATACCCTCAGCGAGCAGCATGCCGAGGGCAAGGCTTGATTTTACCGTACCGGCAATCAGTCCGCCTGCCTCCGTCACACCGATATGCAGCGGATAGTCGGTGGCAGCAGAAAGCTGGCGGTAACTGCTGATAGTAGTGAGAACGTCTGCAGATTTAATAGAGATCTTAATTTGATCCCAGCCATACTTTTCTACCAGACGAACGTTACGCAGGGCACTCTCAATCAGTGCACTGCTGTCCTTTTCATCAGGGTAACCATATTTCTCCAGGAGATCCTTTTCAATAGAACCACTGTTCACTCCCACCCGGATGGGAACACGGTGCATTTTTGCAGCAGCCACCACCATCCTGGTTTTCTCTTCTCCCCCAAGATTGCCGGGATTGATGCGAATGGCATCAGCACCGTTTTCCATGGCAGCAATGGCGAGGCGATACTTGAAATGGATATCGGCGATCACGGGAATGGAAATAGCATCACGAATTGCTCGAATGGCTCCGGCAGCCTCTTCATCAAGAACCGCTACCCGGATAATATCACAGCCAGCCGCTTCAAGGCGTTTGATCTGGGCGACAGTTGCAGCCACATCGCGGGTATCGGTATTGGTCATCGACTGTACGGAGATCACGTTGTCACCACCAATTTTCACCGTGCCAATTGAGATCTCCTTTGTTGCGCGTCGCGTTATCATTACTTCCTCTTCTGTGCAAGATTAAGTTCAGCATCCGACTTGCGGATATAGAGTGGCACGCCATCTGCCCCCGCCACCTTCTCTCCTGCTTCAAGCTGTTCAGCACCGAGAAAGCCAAGGACCTCTGCGGCAGGATGGTTGCACCATGCAGGGGCGAAACGTGCCCTTTCCCCAAGTTCCCTGCTCAAGAGTTCACGGTAGAGAACCGCGCCATCTCCGGCAAAAAGAACAGGCCCGGCAAGGCGGGCCGCCAGTTCAAGAGGGGGAAGGACCACAGGTTCTTCACACCTGTCAAATCGTCCTTCTTTAAGCTCAAAACATTGGGCATAGACCTCTTTTTTTCGGGCATCCAACACCGCACAGATCCGTTCTCCCGGCAAAGGCTCACCGGCTCCGGCCGCCACCAGCTCAAGGGTTGAGCAGCCGAGCAGCGGCAGTCCGGCAGCAAAGGTCAATCCTCTGGCGGTGGCCATGCCGATGCGCAGCCCGGTGAAACTCCCCGGTCCGAAACCGACAGCCACACCGTCAAGAGCGGGCCAGCTGAGTTCCAGCCCCTGCATCAGCATGTCAACTGAGGCAAGCAGCCGCCGGGAGTGAGTGAGCCCTTTAAAGGTCAATGAGGCAAGGACCTGGCCCTGCCGACTGGTGCCTTCAGTAACGGCAACAGTACAGAAGGGCGTTGCTGTGTCAAAGGAAAGGATCTTCACACAATTCACCTGATCAACCGTATGATATCATTATAAAAGGCAAAGATAATCAGAGTGCCAAGCAGGCCCACACCAATCTGCTGAGCGAAAGCCATTACCTTCTCGTTAATCGGCTTGCGGGTGATGGCCTCAATGGTGAAAAACATCAGGTGCCCACCGTCGAGCACTGGAATGGGCAGTAGATTGAGAATGCCGAGGTTGATACTGATAAGGCCCATAAAAAAAGCCAGTTCTCCCCAGCCATGCCGCAGTCTGTTCCCTGCCTCCTGGGCAATGAGAATTGGACCACCGAGCTGAGACGCAGGCACATTCCCGAGCACAAGCTGCTCCATCCCTTTCAGGATGAGGGTAAAGATGTTCCATGTGCTGAGGGTTGCTTCCTTCAGGCAATCAACCGGACCAACCCGTTTATAGATAACATCGGACCGTCCGTTAATACCAACCAGCCAGCGCTCGCCCGCTTCCTTGCCGAAGATATCCCGCGTCATCTCTTTTTCCGGAGCGATATTCAGCTCAACCTGTTTCCCATCCCGTTCAAGGATAAAATTTAATTTTGCGCCCTTGCTTGCCCCCACCGTTTTGACCACATCGTTCCACTTGCCAATGCGGGTTCCATCAATTTCACGGATCAGATCTCCCTCCTGCACCCCGGCACGATCGGCGGGAGAACTTTTCACCAGCCCACCAACCTCGGCATACATATTTACACCGGAAGGAACTCCACCGGCGAGAAAAACGCCAAAAAAGAGCAGAATGGGAAAAATCAAATTGAAGAGCGGCCCGGCAAGAACAATGAGAAAACGCTTCCACAGAGGTTTGTAAATAAAGGACGCGTCACGGTCAGCCTCAGAGATATTCTGCTCATTCAGGTTCTCACCAAACATTTTGACAAAGCCACCCAGAGGTATTGCGGAGAGGGCATACTCCGTTTCCCCCAGGGTTTTACTGGCGAGAACCGGCCCGAAACCGAGGGAAAATTTGAGAACCCGGACCCCCGCCATTTTGGCAAAAAGGAAATGCCCCAATTCGTGGATGAAGATAAGAACACCAAGAACAATTATAAATGCAATCAGAGTAGTCATAAAACTCAGGAGAAGAATTAGAGGGATTCAATAATTTGTGCTGCTTCTTTACGGGCACGGCTGTCAGCAGCGAGAATAGCTTCAAGTTCATCTTCCCGTCCACCATGAACTATATCAATTGTCCTCGCAACTGTCTCGGCGATTTGCAGATATTTCAGTCGACCCGCAAGAAACGCCGCCACGGCGACCTCATTGGCCGCATTGAGAACTGCGGGAAAGACTCCGCCTGCGGCGATCGCATCAAAGGCCAGCTGCAGCGCCGGAAAGATCTTAAGATCGGGTTTGTAAAACTCAAGAGATGCACAGTCTGTAAGGCTGAGTCGCTTCAGCCCCAGCTCCATTCGTTCAGGACAGGAGAGTGCATAGGCGATCGGCAATCGCATATCGGGAATACCAAGCTGCGCGATGATGGAACCGTCACGAAACTCCACTGCGGAGTGGACGATGGACTGCGGATGTACAAGGACCTCAATATCTTTTGCGGCAACATCAAACAACCAGCGCGCTTCAATAACCTCAAGCCCCTTGTTCATCAGGGTTGAAGAATCGATGGAGACTTTCGGTCCCATGTTCCAGTTAGGGTGTGCCAGTGCCTGCTCAGGGGTAATGTCAGCAAGCTCAGCCATATTTCTACCACGAAACGGCCCGCCGGATGCAGTGAGAAGAATCTTATGCAGATCCTTCCGGCGACCGGCGGCAAGCGACTGAAAAATCGCAGAGTGTTCCGAATCCACCGGCAGAAGAGCCACCCCTTTGCGACGCACAGCCTCCGTCACCAGCCAGCCGGCCATGACGAGAGTCTCTTTGTTAGCAAGGGCAATATCCTTTCCTGCCTCAATTGCTGCAAGGGTGGGCAGCAGGCCTGCCGCGCCAACAATGGCGGAGAGAACAAGAGAGGAGTCGCCATGCGTTGCCACCGTGCGGTTTCCTTCGGAACCATGAAGGATTTCCCCTTTAAATTCCGGAATGAGACTGCGCAGTTCAACAGCCCGCACGTCATCCAGCACCGAGACCAGTTCCGGCTTGAATTCACGAATCTGACGGGCAAAAAGTTGCACGTTTTTTCCGGCAGCCATGGCGGCAACCTTGAAACGCTGCGGATACTGCCGGACAATATTGAGGGTGTTCACACCGATGGAACCGGTTGCACCAAGCAGAGAGAGTGTTGTCATTGGACCACAGGTGAATCAATAAAACAGAGGAGAAACCAGTAGAGTGCCGGAACAGCAAAGAGCAACGAGTCAACCCGGTCGAGAACACCGCCGTGTCCGCCGAGGATAACACCGGAGTCTTTTATTCCCGTACCACGTTTAATGATAGACTCGGTGAGATCACCGAGAATCCCCAAAAGGGAGAGAACAATGGCCAGCTCCGAGAGGAAAAGCGCATTGGGCTTTTCAAGAAGCCAGAAGCCGAAGATGAGAATGGCAGCGATAGCGCAGAGAACACCTCCAGCTGCCCCTTCTATAGTTTTTTTAGGGCTCACGGGCTGACAGAGTTTATGGCGTCCAAAGTGTCTACCACAGAAATAGGCCCCAGTATCGGAGCCAGCAGTAACAGTGGTGACGAGGAGGATCCAGATCTCTCCTTCCGGAAGTCTGCGGGTCAGGCAGAGATGGGAAGAGAGAACCCCGACGTAGAAGATACCGAAGAAAATACGGGTAAAACTGAGAAATCCATCCTTCGGAATTTTACGACCGAAATGGATGGTCTGCTCAAAGGAAAGAAGAAGAAAACTGAGAAGAACTGCAGCCAGCAAACTTTTGGGGAGTGGCCAAATCATCGCAGCAAGAACGGGAGAGCAGATAAGCAGATCATAGAAGAGACGCTGGAAAAGAGTAAATCGGTCACTCTCCCCCCGGGGGATGGTCATACGTACATACTCATCAGCAGCAATAGCGGCAGCAGCAGCCACAACAAAGTTGAAAAGAGAGACAGGGCCATAAAGTAGAATCAATAACCAGAAGGCGGCAAGCAGAATTCCGGGGATGATACGTTTCATTGTGACGGGCACCTCAGTTGTTCGCCAGTGCGCCCGAAACGACGTTCGCGGCGTTGATAATCAACCAGTGTTTTAAGAAAAACCACACGCCTGAAATCCGGCCACATAACATCGGAAAAGCAGATCTCAGCATAGGAAAGCTGCCAGAGAAGGAAATTGGAAAGACGCGCCTCGCCCCCTGTGCGAATCATCAGATCAGGATCTGGGGTTCCCCTGGTATCGAGGATGGAGGAGAAATACTTCTCATCAATATCATCAACCTGCAGCTGGCCATCAAGACAACAATTCGCGGTAGTGCGAATGGCCCGCACGATCTCATCACGGCCGCCATAACTGAGAGCAAGGGTGAGAGTGAGAGCGGAGTTGTTTTTCGTTTGTTCAATAGTTTCTTCCAGCGTCTCCCGTACTGAAGCCGGAAGGCGACTGCGATTACCTATGGAACAAAGGCGGACGTTATTCTGCAGCATCTTACGCAACTCAGACTGAAGATATTTTTGCAGGATGGACATCAAGCCACTGACCTCCTCGGGGGGACGGTGCCAGTTCTCTGATGAAAAAGCATAGAGCGTCAAATATTCGATACCAATTTCCCGGCAAGTCTCAACAATATCACGCACGGATTCTGCACCGGCTCGATGACCGAAAAGACGAGGCTTCATTTGTCTTCTGGCCCATCGCCCGTTTCCATCCATGATCATAGCAACATGCCGGGGAAGGTGAGTAAGATCAAGAGAGTCGAGGATATTGTCCATGAATTAAAAACAGAAGACTGCGCCCTCAGACGTCAGACTTCCATGACCTCCTTTTCTTTGCTGGCAGTGGCTTCATCAATCTGCTTGTTATACATCACGGTAGAGGCCTGAGCATCATCCTGCAATTTGAACAGATCGTCTTCAGAAATCTCTTTGTCTTTCTTTTGTTTTTTGAGGGTCTCAATAGCATCGCGGCGGACGTTGCGAACAGCAACGCGGAACTCTTCAGCAATCTTCTTCACCTGCTTGACAAGGTCTTTACGGCGTTCTTCCGTAAGTTGCGGGATATTGAGACGGATGATCTTGCCGTCATTGGCAGGGGTAAGACCGATATCAGACTTGAGGATAGCTTTTTCAATGGCTGGCAACATCTGAGGATCCCAGGGCTGAATGGCAATCATACGGCTTTCCGGAATGGTCATTGTTCCCACCTGATTAAGCGGCATACTGCCACCATAGGCGTCCACCGTGATGTCATCAAGGATACTGATGCTGGCCCGCCCTGTACGAATTTTGGAGAGATCAACCTTGAACGCCTCAATACTTTTGCCCATTTTATCTGACATTTCTGCAATCACATCACTCATAGTTCGCTCCTCATATTTGAAAACAACAGATTCAGGCATGAATTACGGTGCCGACCTTCCCGCCCATCGCCGCTTTGAGAATATTACCTTTCACATTCATGTTTAACACCATAATCGGCAGATTATCCTCACGCGCAAGGGCAATACCCGCAGCATCCATGACGCGTAAATTCTTCCGCAGGACATCAGAAGAACTCAACTCTTCATATTTTATCGCATCAGGATATTTCACAGGGTCTTTGTCGTAAACGCCGTCAACCTTGGTTGCTTTTATAATAACATCAGCATCGATTTCAAGCGCCCGTAAAACCCCGGCAGAATCCGTTGTGAAATAGGGATTACCCGTACCTGCAGCAAAAATAACCACCCTGCCCTTTTCGAGGTGACGGGTGGCCCGGCGCCGGATGTAAGGCTCCGAAACTGTCTGCATGGGAATGGCCGACATTACACGGGTGGTAACCAGTTTACGCTCCAACGCATCCTGCATGGCAAGACTATTGATAACGGTAGCCAGCATGCCCATATTATCCGCTGTAGTACGATCCATCCCCTTGGACGCCCCCGCTACACCACGAAAAATATTCCCCGCACCAACAACAATACCAAGCTCAACCCCGGACGCAACAAGGTCCTTTACCTCTCCAGCCACGAAATCCAGCACCGACGTATTGATGCCATAACTGTCACTGCCCATCAGGGCTTCACCACTGAGTTTTAGGAGAATACGTTTATATTTCAAATCTGACATGGCGGGACTCCTCTTATACGGCAGGATAGATGTTAGAAGGAATGCAAAACAAGTGGGGAAGGGCTGCAGACGGCGGAGAAACCGTCGTCTGCGAAAACTAAGCAGAAATTAATTCCCGCCGACCTGGAAACGAGCGAAACGTTTAATTGAAATATTTTCACCCATCTTGGCTACGATTTCATTCAACAAATCCTGAATGGTAAGGTCGGGATTTTTTACAAACTTCTGCTCAACCAGTGCCACCTCGGCGACAAATTTATCAATCTTGCCCTTGACCATTTTCTCAGCAATTTCTTTAGGTTTACCGGAATCAATCGCCTGTTGAATATAGATCTCTTTTTCGCGGTTAATAACCTCTTCAGGGATATCCTCCCGTACAACTGCAACCGGATTTGTTGCAGCAATGTGCATGGCAATGTCCCGGGCGAATGTCGTGAAATCTTGATTACGGGCAACAAAGTCAGTTTCACAGCCTACTTCAACAAGCACGCCGAGTTTTCCACCCGCATGAATGTATGTTTCAACGACACCTTCGCTGGTCGCACGATCAGCACGCTTTGCAGCAACAGAAAGGCCTTTCTGCCGGAGAAGATCAATAGCCTTCTCCATATCGCCTTCAGTCTTTTCAAGTGCTCTTTTGCAATTCATCATCCCTGCCTGAGTCTTATCCCGCAGCTCTTTTACCATTTTGCTGGTAATTGCCATAATTATCTCCTTGAATATTCTATTACCGGGCCATGAAACGACAGGGCCCTGTTTACTATAGCACAGGCCGCAAAGATAGCGGCACAATTCTAAAAAGAGACAGCAGTCACCGTCTCCCGTACAAAGAAAAGGGGTCGTCACAGCGACCCCTTTCCCTTAACATATTAAAGGGTCAACAGGAATCAGACATCTGCCCCCTGACTGTCCCCTGCCATCTCGGCACCAGCATCAGACATAGCGGCAGCAACGGCTTCATCAGAAGCATTTTCACCATCACGCAGAGCCTTACCGGCAAGCACGGACTCGGCAATATTATGGCTCATGAGTGTAATGGAGCGAATGGCATCATCATTACCAGGGATAATGTAATCAATATTGTCTGGATCACAATTCGTATCAGTAACAGCAACGACCGTAATTCCTAATTTCACTGCTTCAGTAACGGCTATCGATTCTTTTCGTGGGTCAATGATGAAGATCACCGAAGGAAGGCTTTTCATATTCTTAATCCCCCCGACATTGCGCTCCAACTTGATACGTTCCTTCTCCATAAGCAAAATCTCTTTCTTGGGAAAGCGATTAATGGAGCCGTCAGCCTGCATGGATTCAATGGATTTCAAACGATCAATACTGTTTTTAATCGTCTGAAAGTTTGTCAACATGCCACCAAGCCAGCGATGATCGACATAAAACATGTCACAACGACGGGCTTCTTCATTAATAATTGCCTGAGCCTGACGCTTCGTCCCGACGAACAGCACGTCACCGCCCCGCGTCACCTCTTTCGTTATAAAAGCACAGGCTTTGTCAAAAAGTTTTTTGGTGACATCAAGATTAACGATATAAATACCGTTACGCGGTCCATAGATATAAGGCTTCATTTTTGGATTCCAGCGCCTGGTCTGATGCCCGAAATGAACGCCAGCCTGTAACATGTCACGAACAGAAACGTTAGTCATAATATTTCTCCATCTGGTTTAATCCTCCATCCCCATCAACCGCAACATGCGGCACCAGCTTCTGCAGGGATGTGTGTAATAACAGGGAGACCCCTTTGGTCGACCTGCAAAAAATAAACCCCATATTTTAGCATAAGGTGAAAGTTAATGCAACCTTACAACTGTTCAATTCCATCATCTCCGATATATTCAGCCATGTAGAAACATACGTGTATCCAGTTAAACAACAAAGAGGATTTCATAAAGAAAAGACAAAAAAAGCCGGTGTAAAAGGAAATCCTTTCACACCGGCTCAAAAAAAAATGAGGTAAAAGAAGCAATTAAGCTTCAGGAACCACAATTTTTTCTTCGTATCCAACAAGCTCAATGATAGCCATGCTCGCACAATCACCATGCCGAGTTCCGGTACGGAGGATACGTGTATAACCACCTTTCCGGTCTTCAAACTTATCTTTTATTTCATTGAAAAGCTTGTCAACTACACCTACGCTTCGAATAAAACTGAGAGCCTGACGGCGCGCATGTAAATCGCCCCTTTTGGCAAGAGTAATCATTTTCTCGGCAACAGGACGAAGTTCTTTTGCCTTCTCAGTAGTTGTAACAATACGCTCATGTTCAAACAAAGAAGTAACCATATTCCTGAGCATGGCCACTCGATGAGAGGTGGTCCGTCCAAGTCTTCTTCCTGCATATTGATGTCTCATGTCTTTTTCCTCAAAATGTTTGCAACCACTTGGGTATCACAAATAAAAAATTACGATTCTTCACTCTCGTCCCGCTGGTGGGGCGGAACCCAATTGTCAAATTTCATGCCCAGCGAAAGATCCATCTCCGCGAGAAGAACCTTGATTTCATTCAAGGATTTGCGACCAAAATTTTTGGTTTTAAGCATCTCCTGGTCTGTTTTCTGAGCAAGATCACCAATATAATTGATATCGGCATTCTTAAGGCAGTTTGCTGAGCGGACAGACAGTTCAAGATCCTCTACAGGCTTGTCCAGATAGGGATTCAGAGGTTCGACCTCTTCTTCCTGACGTTTGACGACTTCAGAACGGGCTTTTTCTTCATCAAAATTGATGAAAATCGTCATCTGTTCCTTGAGAATTTTGGCAGCATAAGCCAATGCATTTTCAGGTCTCAGGCTGCCATCCGTCTCAATTTCAAGAGTCAATTTATCATAATCAGTCTGCTGACCTACACGAGCCTGCGATGTCACATGCTGCATCTTCTTGATGGGGGTAAAAATAGCATCAATCGGAATCTGCCCAATCGACAAATCTTCCTTATTCATCTTTTCAGAAGGCTGGTAACCTTTTCCCCACTCAACTGTCAACTCAGCCTGAAAAGTAACATCTCCGGTAAGAGTACAGACAATTTGCTCAGGATTCAGCACTTCAACCATCAGGTTACCACCAATATCTCCTGCCGTAACTATAGCGGGCCCGGTTTTACAAATAGTAACTTTTTGAGAATCGCCAGAGAGAAGTCGGAGACGTATCTGTTTCAAATTAAGAATAATCTGACTCACGTCCTCCATGATATCCTTCATGGGAGTAAATTCATGGAGCGCCCCCTCAATCTTAACAGAGGTTATAGCGACACCCTGAATAGACGAAAGAAGAATTCTACGAAGCGAATTACCAATAGTCGTCGCAAAGCCTCTTTCAAGAGGCTGGCAGACAAATTTACCATATTTGTCGGAATTCTTGTCAGGATCAATTTCAATCCGATCCGGAGTAATCAGCTCAAGCCAATTACGGTGAAACGGAATTTTATCATCTGCTGCCTGAGTCATGGATTTCCTTTACTGTTAAAGGGACAACAAAAACTATAAATAAAAGAAGTTACGACAAAAAGGTTTACCATTTTGACATGGCCGTACAGACCAGACAAAACGATAAACCTTACAATGCCATTCAATTATTTAGAGTAAAGTTCAACGATAAGATGCTCTTGAATAGGCATGGTAATCTCATCCCTGTTGGGCTGAGCTTTCACAGTGGCCTTGAAGCCGTCTTTGTCCAACTCAATCCAGCTTGGAACACCACGACGAGCAACTATTTCAAGACTGTCAATAACAGCAGTATTAGTTCGACTTTTTTCACGAATACCCACGACATCACCTTCAGAAACTAAAAAAGAAGGGATATTCACTTTTTTACCATTAACAAGAATATGGCTGTGACGGACAAGTTGCCGAGCCTGATTCCGAGATGCTGCAAACCCCATGCGAAACACCGCATTATCAAGTCTGCGCTCCAGAAGGACCAGGAGATTCTCACCAGCCACGCCCTTTTGACGTTCTGCCTTCAGGAACGTAAGATGAAACTGTCCCTCAAGAAGTCCATAAAGGCTCTTTACTTTTTGCTTCTCACGCAACTGAACAGCATAGTCCGATTGCTTTTTGAAGCGAGCCTGCCCATGTTGCCCGGGCGCGAACGCCCGACGTTCAAAGGAGCACTTGTCGGAATAACAGCGATCTCCTTTAAGAAACAACTTCATATTTTCTCGCCTGCATCGACGACATGCGGCACCGACATTTCTAGCCAACCTCGGCCTCCATTCAGTTTAATGAAAATTCAAATAAAATGAGATTACACACGCCGACGCTTGGGCGGTTTACAACCGTTATGCGGGATGGGTGTAACGTCACTGATTTTGCTTACTTCAAATCCAGTGTTAATCAGTGCACGCAGAGCTGCCTCTCTTCCCGGGCCAGGACCCTTAACACGCACTTCCACCTTGCGCATACCAATATCAGAAGCTTTTTTTGCAGCATCAGTAAGAGCGTTTTGTGCGGCAAAGGGGGTGCTTTTACGTGAGCCCTTAAATCCGAGCACTCCGGCACTGCACCAAGAGACAACATTACCTTGCTTATCTGAAATAGTAACGATCGTATTATTGAATGTAGAATAGACAAATACCACACCCTCAGATACGTTCTTTTTTACCTTTTTCTTTTTAGCGACAGCCATTGTTAACACCTGTTAAATTTCAATTACTTACGCCGAGAAGCGCCTCTACGCGGCCCCTTGCAGGTTCTGGCATTGGTTTTAGTTTTTTGTCCACGGCATGGAAGGCCCATCCTGTGTCGCCTTCCTCGATAACAGCCAAGATCAGTGAGCCTTTTGATATCCATAGATACCGCACGCCTCCGATCACCCTCAACTACATATTCTGCTTCGAGAACCTTCCGAATACGATTTACATCTTCACCATCAAGATCATCGCTGCTCATGGTGTAAGGCAAATCAACTTCATCAAGAATTTTACGGGCTGACGTCAATCCAATACCGTGGATATAAGTCAATGCCCTGTCCATGTGTTTGTTTTTAGGAAGGTCAATCCCTGCTATACGTGCCAAGATAATTCTCCTTGAAAGAGCTTATAGATATAGACGGCTAATTACCCTTGTCTTTGCTTATGTTTTTTTACTTTACAATCAACGCGCACAACACCATTGCGCTTATAAACTTTACAATCACTACAGATCTTTTTAACTGATGAACGTACTTTCATAATAAACCCCTCTATTTTCTCTTTTTAGCATTTTTAGTACGAAAAGTAACTCTCCCCCGGGTCAAGTCATAGGGTGAAAGCTCTACAGTAACACGATCACCAGGCAGAATCTTAATGAAGTGCATACGCATCTTTCCAGAGATATGAGCAAGCACCTTATGTCCATTATCCAGTTCAACACGAAACATCGCGTTCGGTAAAGGCTCAACAATCGTACCCTCGACCTCAATGGCTTCTTCTTTTGACATGTATCCCTCAAGATTTCCTTTAAACGTCCTAAAAAAACGGTATTATAACAAGCTCACACGAATTTTGGAAGCCTTTTTTTATTTTTGAAGAAGTAAGCACCACACACTCTCTGAGGTCATCACCTTCATCTCCGCCCAGAGACCCTGCCCTGCTTCATAAAACCTTCATAATTACGCATATGAAGGTGAGACTCCACCTGTGAGATAGTATCGATAGCAACACCCACAACAATAAGAAGCGCGGTACCCCCGAAGTAAAAAGGTACATTAAGCTGACTAATAAGAACGGTCGGCAAGACACAGACAACACTGAGGTAGGCAGCCCCAACCACTGTGAGTCTGGTTAAAACCTTATCAAGGAATTCCGCAGTTCTCTGCCCTGGACGAATTCCGGGAATAAACCCGCCATTTTTCTTCAAGTTATCAGCGACATCATCTGGCTTGAAAGTAACAGCTGTATAAAAAAAGCAGAAGAAAACAATCATTACAACATAGCAGATGTAATACCAGACAGTCCCCGGAGAAAGTGCAGAACTAACCCTCTGAACCCAATCGACCTGGATGAAAGCACCGATTGTCGCAGGAAACATCATAATAGAAGATGCAAAAATTGGAGGAATAACCCCGGAAATATTTATTTTCAACGGCAGATGAGAGTTCTGACCGGCATAGACGCGTCTGCCAACAACTCTCTTTGCATAGGATATCGGTATCCGCCTCTGACTCGTTTCAAAGAAAACAATTACCGCAACAACAAAAAACATAAAGATGAGAAAAATGGGAATATAAAATGGAGGTATTGTCCCGGCTTCAATCAGTTTTATTGAACTGCCAACTGCGGCAGGACCGGACGCAACAATCCCGGCAAAGATAACGAGAGAGATTCCATTCCCAACTCCTCTTTCAGTCACCTGCTCGCCAAGCCACATGATAAAAGCAGTACCAGTCGTCAGCGTGAGAATAGTCATCAGAATAAACTGAATACCGGGATCCTGAACAATGGGTGCTCCATTAGGCCCGCTCATCCCCTGCAAGCCTCTTGCGATAAAGGCCCCTTGGATAATACTGAGTAACACCGTCCCGTAGCGGGTATATTGAGTAATTTTCCTCTGCCCGGACTGCCCGTCCTTTTTCAAATCTTCAAGCTGGGGAATCACTACTGTGAGCAATTGAATAATAATCGAGGCACTGATGTAAGGCATAATTCCCAGAGCAAATACAGAAAAGTTCTTCAATGCACCGCCAGAGAACATATTTACCATGCCAAACAGTGTTTTGCTGTTCTGATCAAAAAAAGCACCAAGAGCTTCGCCATTAATTCCAGGCGTCGGAATTTGAACTCCTATACGATAGACAGCAAGCATAATCAACGTAAACAGAATACGCCGCCTCAATTCTGGTATACCGGCAGCACTTCCAATTCCACCCATGATAACCTACCCTTTAACAGTGGTAAGCGGCGTAGTCATATTTCGACAGCCACTAATTTCATATAAGCAAAAAAAGTATCACCCCGGACTGCTGGTCCATGGTGATACTTATATAAGGAAAAGCGTATTCCGGGCCTTAATCAACGACTTGTCCACCGGCAGCCTCAATCAGGGAGCGAGCCCCCCTGGAGACCTTGTCGACCTGCACGGTTACGGCTTTGTCAATTTTCCCGTTTGCAAGGACTTTGACCAGGGCATCAGACTGAACAATACCAGCTTCAACCAGAGCATCTTTCGAAACAATCGATCCTGCATCAAAAGACGAAAGCTGATCAAGTGAAACCAAAGCATATACCTTACTGAAAGGGTTAGTAAAACCCCGTTTGGGAAGTCGACGCTGCAAAGGCATTTGTCCACCTTCAAATCCAGGCTTTACGCCAGAACCAGAGCGAGACTTAAATCCCTTATGACCGCGACCTGCAGTCTTTCCATGACCACTGCCGGGACCTCGGCCAAGGCGCTTGCGTTGCTTCGTTGCCCCTGCATTAGGGGAAAGATTACTAAGATCTATCATTTCAGCTCTCCTCAATACGAATCAGATGCTGAACCTTGGCAAGCATGCCACGGATTTCAGGAGTGTCTTTTCGTGTAATAGTTTTATGCATCCTGGTGAGCCCAAGACCGCAGAGAGTAGCATTGATTTTTTTGGTGCTCCCAATGCCACTTTTTACCTGTGTAAAAGTAATTGTTTCAGCCATAGTAACCATCCTGCTAACAATATTGGTGTATAAAATAACCTGATCAGGCCATTATTTCTTCAACAGATTTCCCCCTCAACGCTGCAATTTCTTCTGCAGAACGGAGATTCCTGAGACCAGCAATAGTCGCCTTTACCATATTATGAGGGTTGTTGGATCCAATACATTTGGTAAGAATATTAGACACACCAGCCGCCTCAAGTACCGCACGAACAGGGCCACCGGCAATAACACCGGTACCATCAGAAGCAGGTCTGAGAAGCACATGACCTGCTCCAAAATGTCCCTCAACAGTATGCGGTATCGAGAACTCGGTAAGAGCAACAGAACACATTGCCTTGCGGGCTCTCTCTACACCTTTGCGGATCGCTTCGGGAACCTGGTTGGCCTTACCAAGCCCATAACCAACCTTCCCTTTACCATCACCGACAACAACAATGGCACTAAAGCTAAATCTTCTCCCACCTTTTACAACCTTGGCAACACGGTTGATAAAAACAATCTTTTCAATCAAATCATCAACTGCCGGCCCTTTGGCCCGTTTCATGTCAGACAAGGGAACCCCCTAAATATATAAAATTCCAGATTCCGAAGGCAGGCCCCTCTGTTAAGAAGCCAGTGCTTTTGCAATCCACATGGTAAATTAGAAATCGAGACCACCTTCCCTTGCACCCTCGGCAAGAGATTTAATACGACCATGATATGCAGCACCACCACGATCAAATACGACTTTGTTCAGTCCAGCAGCCATGGCACGCTCGGCAAGAGCTTTGCCAATAGATTTAGCTACAGGAACTTTTGCTGTTTCTTCTCCTGCGACATATCCTTTGTCAAGAGTCGACATAGAGATAAGAGTATGTCCCTGAGAATCATCTATAATCTGCGCATATATGTGCTTGTTACTTTTAAACACTCGAAGTCTCGGGCGTTCGGCCGTTCCAGATATTTTTTTTCTAATTCTGCGAATGCGCTTCAACCGCGCGACAGCTTTTGAATTTGTTTTTGACATGACTATACCGTTTTCCCTTATTCAGTCATCAGTTTGCGTAAAACACAATGGTCTGGACAACCCAACCAGACATTTCGATCAGGCACCGGACTTACCAACTTTCCGGACAATATGCTCATCCTCATAGCGAATACCTTTTCCTTTATACGGCTCAGGTTTACGCACCTGACGAATCTTCGCTGCAACAAGACCAAGAAGCTCTTTATCTATTGATTCGAGAAGAATAGTAGTATTACCATCAACCTTTGCACTAACATCGTCTGGCAATGGAAAATCTACAGGATTTGAGTATCCAACGTTAAGAACCAGGCTGGAGCCCTTAACTGCTGCTTTATACCCTACTCCTTCGATGAGAAGAACTCTCTTAAACCCGTCAGTAACACCGACAACCATATTGTGAATTAAGCTCCGTGTAAGGCCCCGAAAAGCATTAACACGGGTCGATTCAACTTTGTTGGAAACTTTAATCTGGTTATCTTCAACTGACACAGCAATATCATCAATAATATTACGCTGGAGGATACCTTTTCCACCTGTTATGGTAATTTTCTGACCAGACAATTCAATCTTAACACCATCCGGAATGGCAATGGGTTGCTTACCTATACGAGACATTTTATCTTCCTCCGGATAATAGTTACCATACTTCGCAGATAATCTCGCCACCTGCGTTCAGCGAACGTGCGACTCGATCAGCGACGACACCTTTTGAAGTGGATACAATAGCAATACCAAACCCCTCAAGGACACGGGGAATATCAGATGCTTTACGATATCGCCGAAGTCCAGGCTTACTGACACGTTTTATCCCAATAATAACGGGCTGCTGATTTGCACCATATTTGAGGTCTACCTTCAAGACCCCTTGAACTTTATTATCCTGGACACTGTAGTCCGAGATAAACCCTTCTTCTTTGAGAACCTTGGCGACATTGACTTTCATATTCGAACTCGGCATTTCTACTGAATCAAATTTCGCTCTAACACCGTTTCTAATCCTGGTCAGCATATCTGCCAGCGGATCGCTCATGGACATGGCGAACACTCCTTTATTTCAACTTATTATACGTAAAGTGACAATTACCAACTCGACTTGGTAACACCTGTAATTTCACCACTAGACGCAAATTTACGAAAACAGATCCGACAAACACCAAACTTTCGGATGAAACCGCGCGGTCTCCCACAGAGGGGACATCTATTGTATTTACGCACGCTGAACTTCGGCTTACGTGCCGCCTTTGCGATAATAGACTTTTTAGCCAAAACGACCTCCAAATATACAAAAATACTTTATTAAATTATTTTTTGAACGGCATCCCAAGACCACGAAGCAGCCAGCGGCCTTCCTCATCGGTATTTGCGCTCGTAACAATAGTAATATTGAGTCCCTTGATTTTATCAATCTTGTCGTAATCAATTTCTGGGAAAATAATCTGCTCCTGAACTCCAAGAGAATAATTTCCTCGACCGTCAAATCCTTTGGGCGAAATACCTCTAAAGTCACGAACCCGGGGGAGAGCGATATTTATCAATTTACTTAAGAAATCAAACATTTTCTGCCCGCGGAGAGTAACCCGGCAACCAATAGGCATTCCCTCCCTGAGCTTGAATGTAGCTATCGACTTCCGAGCATGAGTTACTACTGCACGCTGACCGGAAATAGCCGTCAATTCTTCAACAGCACCGTCCACAATTTTTGGGTTTTGAACAGCCTCCCCCAGTCCCATGTTGAGAACAACCTTCTCAATCTTCGGGAGCTGCATGGTGCTTTTATACCCAAATTCCTCCTTGAGTGAAGGAACGCATTCATTATTATATATGTCTTTAAGTGCACTCATTGTCACTCTCCGTAGATCATCTTAGGATTAATTATTTTTTGTCGATGGATTCGCCACAGCTCTTGCAGAATCGAACCTTTGTTCCATCTTCAAGAATTTTCTTCCCAATACGACCTGCTTTCGTACACTCGGGACAGATGAGCTGAACGTTTGAAACATGAATAGGAGCCTCTTTTTCAACAATCTGCCCCTGTTGATTCATCTCACGTCCCTTGGTGTGACGCTTAATTATATTAATCCTTTCAACAACAGCCTTGTTTTCATCGCGTAGAACCCGGAGGACCTTGCCAACTCTGCCTTTGTCTTTACCGGCAATAACCTCAACCTGATCATTCTTTTTCAGGTATGTCTTACCTTGTCTCATTGTATTAACCCTTCTATATTCAAAATACTGTTACTGAAAAGTCGCAATCAAAGAGCCTCAGGTGCGAGGGAAATAATCTTCATAAAACCAAGATTACGAAGCTCCCTGGCAACAGGGCCAAAAATACGCGTACCAACCGGCTCTCCACCAGTCGCCAGCATAACAGCTGCATTATCATCAAACTTAACCCATGTATCATCCGTGCGACGGATTTCTTTGGCAGTACGCACAACGACCGCCTTCATCACATCACCTTTTTTGACTTTAGAATTGGGCAAAGCCTCCTTAACAGTAACCACGATAACATCTCCAATCGAGGCATACCGTTTACCAGACCCCCCAAGGACCCGAATACAAAGGACCTTTTTGGCTCCAGAATTATCAGCAACATTGAGTACTGTTTCTGTCTGTATCATAATATCACCTGTTGTAAAGGCCTGAAAAATATCAGATCAGACCTCACTGAACGATTATCAAACTGCCTGCTCCACAATTGATTTGACCCGCCATCTTTTACGCTTACTCAGAGGACGACACTCTTCAATAAGAACAGTATCCCCGATATTACACTGATTTTCCGGATCATCCGCCAGGTATTTGACACATGTTTTAACAAATTTACCGTAAAGTTTATGGCGCACTTTACGTTCGACTTTAACAACTACACTTTTTTCCATCCTGTTGCTGACAACAGAACCTGTTCTTGTCTTTCTGGATTTATTGATTGTATCGCTCATAATAGTCAATTGTCTATTTCCCAGTCATCCGACTAAGCCAGAATATTGTCGCTTCTAATTAATTGACAGAAGCCCGCTTGACAGTTTCAATTCTGGCAATGTCTTTTCTAATTTTTTTAAGACGTGAAGTATCCTCAAGAGGACGCAACCGATGTTGAAAGTTGATACGTCCCAACTCAACACGAAGGTTCTTGAGCTTATCGTCCATATCTTCAGCCGACATATTACGGATCTCATCGATTTTCATAATACGTTCCTTTTTGCAATCACTTTGGTAGCAAAGGGAAGTTTATTCCCAGCCAGAGTAAGTGCCTCTATTGCAACTTCTTCACTGACACCTGTTACTTCATACAGGACAGTACCAGGTTTGATCACAGCAACCCATGACTCAGGAGCACCTTTACCTTTCCCCATACGAGTCTCCGCCGCCTTTTTGGTTAATGGTTTATCAGGAAAAACCCGAATCCAAACCTTACCACCGCGTTTCATCGTTCTGTTGATCGCAATCCGAGCAGATTCAATCTGCTGGGAACTCATTTTTCCACAGCACATAGCTTTAAGCGCGTATTCACCAAAAGCAATAGATGAGCCTCTATAGGCCATCCCTCTAGACCTGCCTTTGAAAACCTTTCTGTGCTTAACCTTCTTAGGACTTAACATGAATATTCTCCAAAAAAACAAGTGACCGCTTAATGATTTACGGTAACCTCACCTTCTTTCAAGACTTCGCCTTTAAATATCCAGACTTTCACGCCGATAATACCGTACGTGGTATTTGCCTCGGCAAGTGCATAGTCTATATCAGCCCTCAAAGTGTGAAGCGGCACACGCCCTTCGCGAACCCATTCGCAACGGGACATTTCGGCACCACCAAGCCGGCCGGAACAGGAAATCTTAATTCCCTGCACCCCAAACCGAAGCGCTGAAGTAACTGCCTTTTTCATCGCTCTTCTGAATGCGACCCGCCTTGCAAGCTGTTGTGCAACATTTTCAGCTACAAGCTGTGCATCAGCTTCAGGACGTCTCACTTCCTGAATATCTATAGAAACCTTTCGTGATATAAGCTTCTCCAGATCAACTTTAAGAAGCTCTATCTCAGAACCTTTTTTGCCGATCACAATCCCAGGGCGAGCAGTAGACAACTTCAGTCGCACCTGTTCTCCGGTCCGCTCAATAACAATATTGGCAAGACCAGCATGCTGGAGACGCTTTTTAAGATATTTTTTTATTTTCTGATCTTCAACAAGGTATGAAGAATACTCCTTGTCCGCATACCAGATTGACCCCCAAGTACGGGTAATGTTCAATCTAAGTCCGATTGGATTAACCTTCTGGCCCAAAATAACCTCCAACAATTCATCAGTTACTATAAGTGTATTATTCTATGAGAGCAACAGAATCAATTTTCATCAAGAATAACGGTAATATGACTTGTTCTTTTAATGATTCCAGTGGCCCTTCCCTGTGCACGGGGACGAATCCTTTTAAGGGACGGACCATCATCAATACAGATTTTCTTAATGTAAAGATTATCTACATCAGCTGCAGCATCCTGCGTAGCATTAGCTACAGCTGACTCAACAACCTTCTGGATTATAGCTGCACCTTTTTTTGGCATAAACCGTAGAGTGGTAATTGCCTCATCCACGCCCAGACCTCTGACAATATCAGCGACCAGCCGCGCCTTCTGCGGAGATATTCTGATACGTTTTCCAACTGCAGTTGCTTCCATTTGCTTTTACTCCCGATGGGCTATAGTAGAAAGCCCTGTTAACATCTTACTTGATTCCTTTTTTATCGGATGCGTGTCCATAAAACGTTCTCGTCGGGGAGAACTCTCCGAGTTTATGACCTACCATATTTTCAGAAACAAACACCGGAATAAATTTTTTGCCATTATGCACAGCAAAAGTCAATCCAACCATTTCCGGGCTGATATCTGAACGACGAGACCAAGTTTTGATTACTTTACGGGATCCACTATCATTGGCGATATCTATTTTCTTTTGAAGATGGTCATCAATGAAAGGACCTTTTTTAATTGAACGTGACATAGCTACCCCTCCGCTTACGATCTCTTCTTGACAATCATTTTATTTGAAGACTTATTCGTCCTCGTTTTATATCCTTTGGTTGGAACTCCCCATGGTGTACATGGATGGCGTCCTCCGGAACTACGACCTTCACCTCCACCCATCGGATGATCAACAGGGTTCATGGCAACGCCACGCACATGGGGACGACGCCCTTTCCAGCGATTACGACCAGCTTTACCAAGTTTTTGGCTTTCGTGTTCACGATTACCGACCTGCCCGATACAGGCGCGACAGAGATCGTTGAACTTACGAACTTCACCAGAGGGAAGACGAACGAGAACATATCCCCCTTCTTTCGCCATCAATTGAGCTGAGGTTCCGGCACTGCGCACCATCTGCGCCCCTTTCCCAATCTTCATCTCAATATTGTGAATAACTGTACCGAGCGGGATGTTGACAAGAGGCAGGCAATTCCCAGGCTTGATGTCCACATTGGCACCGGCGACAATATTGTCACCAACTGAAACTCCGTCAGGAGAAAGAATGTAATTCTTTTCACCATCAGTATAACAGAGCAGTGCAATATTACCCGATCGATTCGGATCATACTCGATTGAGATTACTTTTGCCGTAATATCAACCTTGTTTCTTTTAAAATCAATAATGCGGTATCTTCTTTTATGTCCGCCACCGATATGACGTGACGTCATCCGTCCGTAATTATTACGACCGCCACTGCGATTCAAGCTGCAGACAAGGCTTTTCTCTGGTCCTTGAGCGGAAAGTTCCGAACTGCGGGCAGAGACATGTTGCCGCTTCCCTGCAGATGTTGGTTTGTATACTTTAATAGCCATGATTTCCCAATCGCTCCATCATTATGAATGTGATAGATTATGATTTCTTCAGCGAAGATTTTCCCAGTAACGACTTAAAGTTCACTGGTAAAATCAATTGTCCCTTCAGCCAGGGTAACATAGGCTTTCTTCCACTTTCCTGTAGAACCGATAGCCTTTCCTGTCCTTTTTTCTTTACCCGGCACTGAGACGGTGTGAACGTTCTTCACCTTCACATTAAACATCTTTTCCACCGCCTGTTTGACTTCAATCTTGTTGGAGTCAGGATGTACTTTAAAAACTGTTTTTCCTGCGACTTCCTGCGCAATCGATGCCTTTTCAGTGAGACAGGGCCCCTGAAGTACTTCATAAATATTTTTCATGCAAGTACCCTCTTCTCAATATTTTCGATAACTGGTTTCACTAGAATAAGCTTCCTGTGCAAAAGGATATCATAGACGTTTAATCCTTCGCTGGACATAACCTTATAACCATGGACATTACGAGAAGACTTCAGAAGGTTGTCACAACCTTCGTCCATAATGATGAGTCCATTTTGAATTTCCAGGCCCGACATAATTCCGACAAAATCTTTTGTCTTAATCTGAGACATTTGGAAGTCATCCAGAACAACAAGATTTCCTTCCTGAAAGCGTGCACTCAGAGCCATTGCAACAGCCTGTTGCCGAACCTTGCGATTAACTTTGAAATCATAGCTCCGGGGTTTTGGTCCGAATGCGACACCACCGCCTCTCCATACAGGAGATGTATTACTACCGGATCGAGCCCTTCCCGTCCCTTTTTGTCTCCAGGGTTTACGTCCTCCACCACGGACCTCTATCCGACTCTTGGTGCAGGCATTCCCTGAGCGCTTGGCGGCACGTTGTTTCCGTACGACCTCATGCAAGACATGAACTTTGACCTCACGATTAAAGACGGCGTCATTCAGCTCAATCTCACCGACACTCTCGTTGCTGGTATTTACTATATTTACAGTTGACATAACTATCTCCTCGAACCTTACACTGCCTGATATTACTTAGTGAATATTTTAAGCAGACCGTTTCGCGCGCCTGGCAGAGGTCCTTTAAAAAGGACAACATTCTCATCAGCCCGAACTGCAACAATCTCTACATTCTTACGTAACACGGTATCTCCACCCATACGGCCAGGGAGCTTCTTACCCTTAACAACCCTGGCCGGCCAGGCACTGCATCCGATTGAGCCTGGAGCGCGATGAAACATGGATCCATGCCCAGCTCCACCACCTGCAAAGCCATAGCGCTTGATAACACCTTGAAATCCTTTACCCTTACTCGTACCTTGAATATCAACCGTATCGCCAGCTTTAATGACCTCATCCAGAGATATAACCTGTCCTACTTCATAACTTGAACCGCCATCAACACGAAATTCTCGTATAAAATAGAATCCTTCTGAATCCGACTTTTTGAAATGTCCGGTCAAGGCCTTATTAATACGTTAGGCTTTTTTTTCTGCAAACCCAATCTGGACAGCATTATAACCATCCTTCGCACTGGTCTTGACCTGTAAGACTTTACAGGGACCTGCTTGAACAACCGTAACCGGAACAACGTCCCCGATCTCGGTGTAAATGCGGGTCATGCCGACCTTTCTACCCAATACACCCATTGTTTTTGGCATAATATTACCTAAAGCTTCATTTTATATTAACTACCATCAGGGCAGCTTGATCTCAACATCAACCCCAGGACTCAATTCCAGCTTCATCAACAAATCAATAGTCTGCTGAGTCGGTTCAAGAATATCAAGGAGACGCCGATGAGTCCTCATTTCAAACTGCTCACGGGACTTCTTGTTAATATGGGGAGAACGTAAAACACAAAATTTGTTAATTGAAGTCGGAAGCGGAATAGGACCAGCCACCGCCGAACCTGTTCTTCTCGCAGTATCAACAATTTCAGATGTTGATTGATCAAGAAGTTTGTGATCGTACGCTTTTAAACGGATTCGAATTTTTTCAGTAGGTATCATCACACACCTTTTTCACGCAATAATTTCACTAATGACCCCGGCGCCGACAGTACGTCCACCTTCGCGAATAGCGAAACGAAGACCAACGTCCATAGCGATGGGAGTAATAAGCTCTACCTCAGCGGCAATATTGTCACCGGGCATAACCATTTCGACACCTTCAGCAAGTTTAACGACTCCGGTCACATCAGTAGTCCGAAAATAGAACTGCGGACGATAACCGTTGAAGAATGGAGTATGACGTCCACCTTCTTCTTTGCCAAGGATATAACACTCACACTTGCACTTTGTGTGAGGAGTAATCGTACCGGGAGCGGCCAAAACCTGCCCACGCTCCACTTCTTCACGCTTAACCCCACGAAGAAGCGCCCCGATATTATCACCAGCCTGCCCTTCATCAAGGAGTTTACGGAACATCTCGACGCCAGTGCAGGTAGTTTTCTGGGTATCACGAATACCAACAATCTCAATTTCGTCGCCAACGTGAATTATGCCACGCTCAACACGACCGGTGGCAACCGTACCACGACCGGAGATAGAAAACACGTCTTCAACCGGCATGATGAATGGCTTGTCAATTTCCCGTTGTGGCTCGGGAATGTAAGCATCTACAGCATCCATAAGATCCCAGATACATTTTGCCTTCACTTCATCATCCGGATTTTCAAGAGCCTGCAGTGCAGATCCCTTTACAAAAGGGATCTCATCTCCAGGGTACTCATAGTTATCGAGGAGCTCTCGAAGTTCCATCTCTACCAGTTCAAGCAATTCTTCGTCGTCCACCATATCACATTTATTGAGAAATACGACAACTGCAGGGACACCAACCTGACGGGCAAGAAGTATGTGCTCTCGAGTTTGGGGCATTGCCCCATCGGTTGCAGCCACGACCAGAATAGCTCCGTCCATCTGTGCAGCACCGGTAATCATATTCTTTACGTAGTCAGCATGACCAGGACAATCCACGTGAGCATAGTGACGTTTAAGCGTCTCATACTCAACGTGAGCAGTTGCAATAGTAATACCGCGCTCACGCTCTTCAGGAGCCTTGTCGATATCACAGAAAGCAGTAGAAGAGGCCTGCCCCCTTGTCGCCAGTACTGCGGTAATTGCAGCAGTCAGCGTGGTTTTACCGTGGTCAATGTGCCCGATAGTCCCCACATTGACATGCGGTTTTGTCCTTTCAAATTTTTTCTTTGACATAACGAACCTTAAAAACTCCGAGAACTAAATCCCTCTAATCTTTTTAATAATTTTCTCTGCTTTCTGGGCAGGAACCACGTCATAATGTTTAAACTGCATTGAGAAATTGGCCCGCCCCTGTGTACGGGACCTCAGAGAAGTGGAGTAACCAAACAACTCAGAGAGGGGTGCCTCAGCGCGAACAATCTGCACAACGCCCAGAGAATCAACCCCAACGACCTTTCCTCTTTTCGTATTAACATCAGCAATAACATCTCCAACATAATTTTCCGGGGTTGTTACTTCCAGGCTCATCACGGGCTCAAGCAAAACAGGTTGTGCCTCTGCTGCACCTTTTCGGACAGCGACAGCTGCTGCGACACCAAAGGCCATCTCCGTGGAATCTTCTTCATGATACGAACCACCGACCAGTCGTACTCGAATATCCGTCAACGGATACCCAACAAGAGGGCCAGAATCCAGAGTATCAACGACACCCTTTCTGATTGCATCAAGATACGCTGACGGAATGGTATCTTCACTTACCTTATTGACAAATTCAACACCCTTGCCCCGCTCAAGAGGCTCAAGTTCCAGGACCACGTGCCCGTACTGGTTCTTGCCACCAGCCGGTTGCTCGAAACGTCCTTCGGCCCTGCTCAATATTGAAATAGTCTCTTTATACGCTACCTGAGGGGTGCCGACCCGCGCCGAAACCTTAAATTCATGAATCAACCGGTCGACAATAATGTCAAGATGAAGCTCCCCCATCCCCCTTATGATCGTCTGACCAGTATCACCATCTGTTGAAACCGTAAAAGAAGGATCTTCAAGAGAAATTTTGGATAGTGCATCCTCAAGATTTTTTTCTTCCGCCTTACTGGAAGGCTCAATAGCTACACCGATCACAGGTTCCGGGAAATCCATACTTTCAAGAACAATACTGTCCCCCTTCCCGCAAAGAGTATCTCCAGTAGTAGTAAACTTAAGTCCCACCAGAGCCACGATGTCACCGGCCTCTACCTCCGAGACCTCTTCTCTCTTATTGGCATGAAGCCGCATAATCTTGGAGATTTTTTCCTGCTTCTTTTTCACCGGGTTATACACTTTGTCGCCGATTGAGACTTTCCCGGAATAAACCCGTAAGAAAGCAAGGTTTTCGACAAAAGAATCATACATCAGCTTAAAAACAAGGCCGGTAAAAGGCTCCCCGACATCAGGCTTCCTGACGATTTCTTCTCCATCAGCCCCAAGCCCCTTCACAGGTCCTGCATCAAGAGGAGAAGGCAGATATGCAACAACTCCATCAAGAAGAGGCTGCACGCCTTTGTTTTTAAATGCGCTCCCGCAAAAAACTGGAACCAGCTCAAGCTTCAATGTTGCCGTACGAATAGCACGGTGAATTTCTTCTGATGATATCGAAATATCATTTAAATATTTTTCCATGATCTCCTCATCGAAGTCGGCCAACTTCTCGAGAAGATTCATACGTGCGGCCGTGAATGTATCAAGGTACTCAGCCGGGATGTCTTCTTTGACAACATCCTGGCCAAGATTTTCTTCACTGAACAACACCAGCTTTTGCTCAATAAGATCAATAACACCAGCAAAATCTGCTTCCCGCCCCGCAGGGATCTGAACAGGAAGAGGGTTTGCACCCAGGCGCTTTTCAATCATGCTTATGCAGCGGGCATAATCGGCACCCACACGATCCATCTTATTAACAAAACAGATACGGGGGATGTCATACTTATTAGCTTGATGCCAGACAGTCTCAGACTGAGGTTCAACGCCTGCAACCGCGTCAAAGACTGCAACGGCACCATCAAGGACCCTCAGACACCTTTCAACTTCAATAGTGAAGTCAACGTGACCAGGAGTGTCTATGATGTTGATTTTCTTATCATTCCAGAAGCAGGTTGTTGCTGCCGAGGTGATTGTAATCCCCCTTTCCTGCTCCTGTTCCATCCAGTCCATGACAGCTGCACCATCATGAACCTCTCCGATTTTGTATGAGCGCCCCGTGTAATAAAGGATGCGCTCTGTCGTAGTCGTTTTACCAGCGTCAATATGCGCCATAATACCGATGTTACGAACATCAGCAAGAGTGCTCCGGGCCGTCATAAAACTCTCCTTTGCAAATGAAGTTTTCTACCGCCAGCCCGAGATCACCAAGACCACACTTACCAGCGATAGTGTGCAAACGCCTTGTTTGCTTCTGCCATACGATGGGTATCATCCCGTTTCTTCACTGCGGCTCCGCGGTTGTTATACGCATCCACGAGTTCAGCTGCCAGCTTCTCGGACATAGACTTGCCAGAGCGGGAGCGTGCAAAACTGATGATCCACCGAATTGCCAATGCATTCCGACGAGTTTGCCGTACTTCCATCGGCACCTGATACGTTGCCCCGCCTACACGACGAGACTTCACTTCAACCCGTGGGCGAACTTTTTCCATAGCCTCTTCGAAAACAACCAGAGGCTCTTCATCTTTCACCCTTCCATCAACGAGATCCATAGCATCATAAAAGATTCTTTGAGCCAGGCTTTTCTTGCCCCGCTCCATGATTCCGTTGGTGAACTTGGTTACCAAAAGGCTGTTGTACCGTGGATCCGGTTCAATCGGCCGTCTTTCTGCTGCTCTTCTTCTAGACATCTATATCCTCTTTCCGGTTGGATAGTAATCAGGACGGCTTCTTGGTGCCATACTTGGACCGTCCCTTACGACGATCTGCCACACCAAGAGTGTCAAGTGTTCCACGAATTACATGATAACGAACACCAGGAAGGTCTTTTACACGGCCGCCACGTATCATTACGACGGAGTGCTCCTGGAGATTATGACCTATCCCGGGGATGTAGGAGGTGACCTCTATCCCATTGGTGAGACGGACCCTTGCTACTTTCCGTAGAGCAGAGTTAGGCTTCTTCGGTGTAGTTGTGTAGACCCTTACACAAACGCCCCGTTTTTGAGGCGACCCTTTAAGAGCCGGTGTATTGGTCTTTTTCACAGACTTTTTCCGACCCTTCCTGACGAGCTGGTTAATTGTTGGCATCTGTTGCTACCTTTTAATTCTATTGAGAGGCATACTGAATCTCTGCCTCAGTCGATAAACACGAAAGTGAAGGAATTTACCTCGATATTACAGTCTTGTCAAGGAATAAATCCCCCCACTTTCTCTCCTGAAATTCTCCGTTAATTCCCGGACAGGCCTGTCCCTGCAGAAATAAGGCGTCCCATTATTACATTTTCCTTAAGTCCGGCAAGCTTATCAATACGTCCGGCGACTGCCGCATTTGTCAAAACTTTTGTTGTTTCCTGAAACGATGCTGCAGAAATAAAACTTTCTGTCGAAAGTGACGCTTTGGTAACCCCGAGAAGAAGAGGCTCTGCTACAGCCGGTTTTTTACCTTCTGCCAGCAGACAATCACGTTCTTCTTCAAATTTCCACATCTCGACAGCCTCGCCGATCATAAATTTGGAATCACCGGTCTGTACAATCATGACACGCTTAAGCATCTGGCGAACAATGACTTCAATATGCTTGTCATTGATTTTAACACCCTGCAACCTGTAGACTTCCTGGATTTCGTTCACGAGAAACTTCGCAAGTTCCTTCACTCCCAGGACGGAAAGGATATCGTTTGGAATAATAGTTCCTTCCATCAAAGGCTCTCCTGCCTGAACATAGTCACCTTCATGAACAATGATATGTTTTGCCTTGGGCACCAGATATTCCTGCGGCTCCCCAAGCTCAGGGGTAACAACGACTCGCCTTTTCCCCTTAAGTTCTTTGCCAAAACTCACCCGACCATCAATCTGCGTGATCGTTGCAGGATCTTTCGGCTTACGAACTTCGAACAATTCCGCAACCCTTGGCAAACCACCAGTGATATCCTTGGTCTTACTGGTTTCACGCGGAATCTTCCCAACCACGGTACCCGGGAGGATTTCATCACCCTCATTTACCGAGATAATAGACCCCACCGGTAAACTGTAGCGAGCGTAGAAATCACTGTCCTCCAGTTTTTTTGTCTTCTTTTTCTCATCTTTTACAGAAATACGAGGGGTTAACTGCGCCCCCGCCTGCGTTTGAATAATGACAAGAGAGGCCCGTCCCGTAACGGGGTCAACCTTTTCCTGCATGGTAACACCTTCAACCACATCTCCGTATTTAATAACACCACCAACCTCTGCAACAATTGGGAAAGTATAGGCATCCCAGTCCGCAAGAACCGTGTCCCGTTCTACCTGCTGTCCCTCTTTGACATTAAGCTGTGCACCATAATTAATTTTGAACCGCTCACGATCACGCCCCTTGTCATCTCTGATGGTGACAACAGCGCTGCGATTCATGACAATCTCAATTCCTTCAGAATTAGTAACTGTATGCAGATTGGCGAACGTAACGGTACCACCAAGATTTGTTTTAATCTCGGCCTGTTCGACAGAACGATTCGCGGCACCACCTACGTGAAAAGTTCGCATGGTCAACTGTGTTCCCGGCTCGCCGATTGACTGAGCGGCAATGACTCCGACAGCCTCACCGATATTCACCATGTGGCCCCGTCCCAGATCCCGTCCGTAACAGGCCGCGCAGACTCCCCGGCGGGCCCGACAGCTGAGGACTGAACGAATCTCTACCCTGTCAATGCCCTTTTCTTCTATGAGCTTGACCTTCTCTTCATCAATTTCCTCACCAGCCTTGACGAGGACCAGACTTTCGTCATAGGGGTCGACAACGTCTTCAAGGGCAACCCGCCCGAGAATGCGATCTCCGAGGGGAACGATTATTTCTCCTCCGTCCATCAAAGGCTCAGCAACCATACCATCCAGGGTCATGCAGTCTTTCATGACAATTGTGGACTCCTGGGCAACATCAACCAGGCGGCGGGTAAGATATCCTGAGTTCGCCGTTTTCAATGCAGTATCCGCAAGTCCTTTCCGGGCACCATGAGTAGAAGTAAAATACTCCAGTACTCCGAGGCCCTCACGGAAATTTGCCTTAATAGGGATCTCAATAATCTCACCACTTGGTTTGGCCATGAGACCACGCATTCCCGCAAGCTGACGAATCTGGTCACGAGAGCCCCGGGCACCGGAATCCGCCATGATAAAAATGGAATTAAAACTCGGTGTTTCCACCTCATTTCCATTTTTATCAGTCACAATTTCCATTTTGATTTCATTCATCATGGCGTTGGCCACTTCTTCCGACGCACGGGACCAGCAGTCAACGACTTTGTTATACTTCTCGCCTGAGGTTATGAGACCATCGGCATACTGCTGTTCAATGGCGGCGACCTCTTTCTCTGCATCGGCAACCAGTTTCCCTTTAGCATCAGGAATCTTCATATCACTGACACAAATGGAGATCCCGGCACGAGTTGCATATTCATAGCCGATATCTTTCAAGCGATCTGCAAGGATAACTGTATCCTTGGTTCCAGCATGACGGTAAGCATGGTCAATAAGCGTAGCCAGCGCCTTTTTCGTCAACACTTTGTTGATTTCCTGGAAGCGAACTGACCTGGGCAGCAACTGTCCAACAACAATCCGCCCCATGGTCGTATCAACCATTTCAACCTTTCTAACAACATTGCCTTCTTCGTCGTCGGTCTCAACTTCCATGCGAACCTGGACTTTGGCCTGGAGGTCAACTTCCCCGTAGTCATAGGCAATCATCGCCTCATCAACAGAGCTGAACATTTTACCTTCCCCCGGGACATTCAACCGTTCACGGGTCATGTAATAAAGGCCAAGAACCATATCCTGCGACGGAATAATAATTGGTTCCCCATTCGCCGGAGAAAGAATATTATTCGTGGACATCATCAGAACCCGTGCCTCGACCTGTGCCTCAACAGAAAGCGGCACATGCACAGCCATCTGGTCACCATCGAAGTCGGCATTAAATGCAGTACAGACCAGCGGATGCAGCTGGATTGCCTTCCCTTCAATCAATACCGCCTCGAAAGCCTGCATGCCGAGCCTGTGCAGGGTAGGCGCACGGTTGAGAATAACGGGATATTCAGTCACGACCTCATCAAGCAGGTCCCAGACTTCTTTTTCTTCCCTCTCTACCATTTTTCGAGCAGACTTGATCGTTGAAGCAAGCCCCTTGCTTTCAAGTTTGTTATAGATAAACGGCTTGAAAAGTTCGAGAGCCATTTTCTTGGGAATACCGCATTGGTGCAAACGAAGATGAGGACCAACAGTAATTACTGAACGCCCGGAATAGTCAACCCGCTTACCAAGGAGATTCTGCCGAAACCGCCCCTGCTTCCCTTTGAGCATATCAGAAAGAGATTTCAGAGGACGCTGGTTCCCTCCAGTAATAACACGACCGCGACGCCCATTATCAAAGAGAACATCTACAGCCTCCTGCAGCATCCGTTTTTCGTTTCGGATGATGATATCCGGGGCATCAAGCTCGAGCAGTCTCTTCAAGCGATTATTTCGATTGATAACCCGCCGGTAGAGATCGTTCAGATCGGAGGTCGCAAAACGGCCACCTTCCAACGGTACCAAAGGCCGAAGGTCAGGAGGCAAAACCGGGATAACAGTCAAAATCATCCATTCCGGACGGTTCCCCGAATCACGAAATGCTTCAATGGTAAAGAGACGCTTGCCCAGCTTCTGCCGTTTTGTCTGGCTGTTGGTAGCAGACATTTCTTCACGCAACTGATCAGAGAGGGCTTCCAGGTCCTGGGACGCAAGCAGCTCACGAATAGCCTCCGCACCAATCCCGACGCGAAACTTTCCAGGATAAGCATCAAGTGCTTCACGATATTTGTCCTCGGTCAGAGTGTCACCCGGTTTGAATTCCTCCGTTTCTGACTCAACTACCGCATACTGCTCAAAGTAGAGAATCTTCTCGAGTTGTTTAAGCGTCATATCGAGAACGGCACCTATCTTTGAAGGAAGACTTTTCAAGAACCAAATGTGCGCGACCGGAGCTGCGAGAGCAATATGACCGAGACGTTCACGACGCACCTTTGACTGGATAACCTCAACCCCGCACTTTTCGCAGACAACTCCACGGTGTTTCATCCGCTTGTATTTGCCGCAGTTGCATTCGAAGTCTTTAACAGGCCCGAAGATCTTGGCACAGAACAGACCATCCCGTTCCGGCTTGAAGGTCCTGTAGTTAATCGTCTCCGGTTTCTTTACTTCGCCGTGAGACCAGTCCAGTATTTTCTCAGGTGATGCAAGAGAAATTTTAACGGCGTTGAATTTTAGGGAAGCTTTCGGTTTTTGAAAAAAATTGAATAACTCTTCCACGAAATCACCTCTACTTAATATATGATACCCGATTGGAATTCATCCGGGATAAAGTCGAAACCTTCCGGCCCCTTACAGGGCCGGATACGTTACAGCAAAACCACATTTATTCTTCGATCAGTTCCATATCCAGGCAGAGAGCCTGAAGCTCTTTTACCAGAACATTAAAAGACTCGGGCAGACCGGTAGTCAGGAAATTTTTCCCATTGACAATGCGTTCGTACATTGCTGTACGCCCTTCCACATCATCAGACTTGACGGTAAGGAATTCCTTCAGGGTATAAGCCGCGCCATACGCCTCCATCGCCCAGACCTCCATCTCACCAAGACGCTGTCCACCGAATTGAGCTTTACCACCGAGCGGTTGCTGAGTTACAAGGGAGTAGGGGCCAGTGGACCGTGCATGAATTTTATTGTCAACAAGGTGATGAAGTTTAAGCATATACATGACACCAACGGTAACCTTGTTTGCAAATGGCAATCCGGTAAGACCGTCATAAAGCTGCACCTGACCGACTTCGTCGAGGCCTGCAAGGGTAAGCAGTTCACGAATCGACTCTTCTGGCGCACCGTCGAAAACAGGTGTTGCCACATGAATACCTTCGGCGTGTGCACGGGCCCACTCGATGAGCTCCTCATCACTCTTGCCCGAAGTAATTCGTTCAAGTTCTTTTTCGGAATAAATTTTCCCGAGCATCACGCGAATCTCAGCTACTGCAGCCTCGCGAGCCAGAATCTCAAGTTTTTCGCCGATCTTTTTCGCCGCAAACCCGAGATGGACCTCAAGGACCTGACCAATATTCATCCGTGAAGGAACACCAAGTGGATTGAGGACAATATCAACCGTCCGACCATCTTCAAAAAACGGCATGTCCTCTTCAGGAAGAATTCTTGAAACAACCCCCTTGTTCCCATGACGACCGGCCATTTTGTCACCAACAGAGAGTTTCCGTTTGGTAGCAACATACACCTTCACCATTTTGACGACACCTGGAGGGAGGTCATCACCTTTCTTCATACGCTCAATAATACCATCATAGCGTGAGACAATCAGTTTGGCCTGTTTTTCATAACGCTCGTAAATATCGTCAATCTCATCAATACAGCTGATTTTTTCTGAGAATTCCACGTCACGCAATGCTGCAAAGCCAATTGGCAGGGCATCGTCACTCTTTATTTTCTTGCCAAGAGCAACAATAACATCTCCATCTGGTGACTTCAGATCCATCTTGGCAGTATGACCCTCAAGGATGGAACCAATCTCACGACACACACCCTTTTTCAGACTGTGAATCTCATCTTTTTTATCCTGGTCGAGACGATCAATTTCAAGATCTTCAATTAATAGAGAGCGTTCATCTTTATCTACACCCTTGCGGGAGAAAACCTTCGCATCAATGACAACCCCTGTAACTCCGGGGGGAACTCGCAGAGAGGAGTCCTTGACATCCTGTGCCTTCTCCCCAAAAATTGCTCGAAGCAACTTTTCCTCCGGAGACAGAACAGTCTCCCCCTTTGGAGTAACTTTGCCGACAAGGGTATCACCAGCATTAATTTCAGCTCCAATACGAACGATTCCAGAGTCATCAAGATTACGAAGAGTTTCTTCGCTGACATTGGGAATATCGCGGGTAATCTCCTCTTTGCCAAGCTTGGTGTCCCGAGCCATGGTTTCGAAGACTTCTATATGGACGGAGGTAAACGCATCCTGTTTAAGCAGGCGTTCGTTTACCAGGATGGAATCCTCGTAGTTGTATCCACGCCATGGCATGAAGGCAATGGTGATATTTTTACCAATAGCCATCTCACCAGCTTCACAGGACGGACCATCGGCAAGGACATCCCCTTTTTTAACCCGGGTTCCCGGAGTAACAATAGGATGCTGGGTGAAACAGGTATTCTGGTTTGACTTTTTATATTTTTCAAGCCGATACACAGCCACACCGGTCTCATAACCATCAGTTCCCGGCTCGTCATAGCGAACCACAATACGATTGGCATCTGATTCTTCCACAACACCCGAACTTACACTCAAAAGGCATGCACCGGAGTCATGAGCCACACTCCGCTCCATTCCCGTCCCGACAAGAGGAGCTCTGGTAACGAGAAGGGGGACAGCCTGACGTTGCATGTTTGCACCCATCAATGCACGGTTGGCATCATCATTTTCCAGAAAAGGAACAAGTGACGCAGCAACAGAAATCATTTGATTCGGAGCAATATCCAGGTAGGTAACATTGTCAGCAGAAGTTGCAGAAACCTCTCCTTCTTCACGGACAATGAGTGTATCTGGAATAATGCGCTTATTTGTATCAAGGAGTGTCAAAGCAGGTGCGATGAATTGCTTGCGCTCCTGCAGGGCACTGAGATACTTCACTTCGTCGAGTGCAATTCTATCCTTGACCACACGATAAGGTGTCTCAATAAAACCATACGGATTAACATTGGCATAAATTGCAAGCGAAACAATGAGCCCGATGTTCGGTCCCTCAGGAGTTTCAATAGGACAGATTCGACCGTAGTGAGTGGGATGAACGTCACGAACTTCAAAACCTGCCCGCTCGCGGGAGAGACCACCAGGGCCGAGAGCTGACAGACGCCTTTTATGAGTAACCTCGGAAAGAGGGTTTGTCTGGTCCATAAACTGAGACAGCTGACTCGTACCAAAGAACTCTTTGATAGCCGCCGTGATCGGTTTGGGATTGACCAGATCATGGGGCATGAGAGTCTCAACGTCCTGATTGTTCATCCGCTCTTTGATGGCGCGCTCCATGCGAACCAGTCCGGTACGATACTGATTTTCTACCAGTTCTCCAACGGTACGCACACGGCGGTTGCCAAGATGATCAATATCATCAATCTTGCCCTGAGTATCCTTGATTGTAACAAGATGACGCACAGCAAGCAGAATATCATCTTTTGTGAGTGCCCTGTTCTCAATATCTACGTCAATTCCGAGTTTTGCATTGATCTTGTAGCGACCAACAACGGAAAGGTCGTACGTGTCCATGTTGAAAAAGAGATTGTTAAAAAAGTTTTCAGCAATCTCCGGTGTTGGAGGTGTTGAAGGACGCAGACGGCGATAGATCTCAATAAGTGCCGCGTCCTTTGTTTCTGCCTTGTCAAGAGCAAGAGTCTTACTGAAAGAGTCGGAATGTTGGACCCCATCAATATGAAGAACCTCAAATTCTTTGATCCCAAGCTCTTTAAAACTCTCGAGAAGTGTCTCAGTAATCTCGGCATTACAGGGTGCAAGGAGTTCACCATCTTTAGGATTAACGACTCCTTTGGCCAATACCATCCCCGCAAGACGTTCAGGTCCAATAGAGATAGAATTGATTCCGGCAGCCACAATCTTCTTGCAGAGGGCGCGAGAAACCTTCTTATTTCTTTTTGCGAGAATCTCACCGTCTTTTGGATTGATAAGATCGGCTTCAAGGCGCTGGTCTTTGATAAGCTCCGCATCAAAACTGATCGAGTAGCCACCCTCACCATCGTCAAGGACTGTCCGAATGGCATAGAATTTTTCAAGCAACTCTTCGGCCGTGTACCCCATCGCTTTCAAGAGAGTCGTAACCGGGAACTTCCGTCGGCGGTCAATGCGAACATGAAGGACATCTTTGATGTCAAATTCAAGGTCGATCCACGACCCCCGCACCGGGATGATTCGTGCTGAGTAGAGAAGCTTCCCACTGGCATGACTTTTCCCGTTGTCATGTGTATAAAAAAGCCCCGGAGAACGCTGGAGTTGCGAGACGATAACCCGCTCAGTACCGTTGACAATAAAAACACCCTCGCCACTCATTAACGGCAGAGAGCCAAGAAAGACTTCTTGTTCTTTAATGTCCCGGATTGATTGAACTCCAGTCTCTTCATCTACATCAAACGTTATAAGGCGTACAACAATCTTCAGTGGGATATCATAGCTCATTCCACGCTGCAGGCATTCCTGAACTGTATATTTAGGCTCACCAAAAGTGTATCTGACGAATTCCAGCGAACACTTTCCATTAAAATCATTAATGGGGAATACATCATTCAGAATTCCCTGCAGACCAGCCTCTTCCCTTTCATCGGGACCCACTTCCATCTGCAGAAATTTCTCATAGGAGATTCTCTGCATGGAGATAAGATGCGGTGGCTCAAGCAAAGTATCTGCTTTGGCAAAGTTCTTACGTACTATTTCCATATTGTTCCTCGGAATTGCCTGGTTTATGTATATATCAAAGACCGCAAACACAGCGTCAACAGGCCATACAGACCTTTCTTGACTGAATATCGCTGCCAATGAGTATTTTCAACTTGCGATATATCTTCGGGGGAGTAATCTATGTCTGCTCATGGTTGAAAGTGCTGCTGAACAGCACACTAAAACGACAAACACAAACGACAATATGCCGGGGCGCACGTATGCACCTCGGCTTAATCACGAGGCCAGCCACCCCGTATATTACTTCCGCTCGTTGTTCCTTTATCCACTTCCAAAAGCTGTTTCATATTCGGGCTGACGCCTCGATTCTCCCTTTTGGAACCATTGAGCCATTTTCAGTGGGGAAATTAATGGCGCAACGGGAAGGAATTTCTATTTTATCATGCGCAGTTAAAGCCGGAAAAAGGTCTCTGTCTGCAACCCTGCACAAACATTAACACGCCACGGAGCATAAGCCCCGCAGCGTGTCTTCAAAGTTGGCAGGGTTGTCAAAGATAACAACCTTTGATCAATTACTTTATTTCAGCCTTGGCACCTACAGCTTCAAGCTTCCCTTTGATCTCATCAGCTTCTTCTTTTGCTACACCTGCTTTCAACGAAGCGGGTGCACTTTCAACAAGTGCTTTGGCTTCTTTCAGACCGAGGCCGGTAATACCACGAACCTCTTTAATAACTTTGATCTTTTCGCCGCCAACCTCAGTCAAGAACACGTCAAACTCAGTTTGAGCTTCAGCAACAGCCTCACCAGCTACAGCAGCAGCAGCAACTGCAACAGGTGCAGCAGCAGAAACGCCAAATTTTTCTTCGAATTCTTTGATAAGTTCAGAGAGTTCAAGAACAGACATTCCAGCGATGAAATCAATTACTTCTTCCTTAGTTACAGCCATGATATTTCCCTCTTTTGTATCGTTTTACAGTGTATTGTATTAGTTCGTCGCTTATTCCAAAGAACAATCAAGCGGCTTCCTTCTGTTCCTGAATTGCCCGCAATGCATAAACAAAATTGAGCGGCACCGCACCAAGGACTCGAACAAATCCAGTGGGGACATTGTTCCACGTTGAGACAAGCTGACCAAGCATAACTTCCCGGGAAGGAAGTTTAGACAGTGCAATCAGATCTTCAACGGGGATCCTTTCACCATCAAGAGCAACAGAACGAATTACAAACTTGTTGTGATTATCCGCAAAGTTAGTCAGCGCCTTAGCTGGTCCAACTGGATCGGAATAACCCGTAACGACAGCGGTAGTACCAGTGAATGCATCACCTATGCCCGCCAGGTCTGTACCTTCAACTGCTCTTTTCAGGAGAGTATTTTTTGCTACGCGAATCTCTGAGTCACATTTCTTCAGGTCAATACGGACCTGTTGAAATTCAGAGACTTTCAAACCACAATAATCAGCGACAACGGTAAGTTTCGCCCGACTGAACGCGTCGCTCAGCGCGGAAACAATTGCCACTTTTTCATCACGATTCAAAGCAATCCTCCTTAAGTTGAAATTAATGGTTTTCGAAACAGCAGTTACATGACACAGCGGAAAGAATTCCACAAATTCAATGTCTCGGCAGGTCGCCACACGGCGATTAAACTCAGAGTACCTGCTGTCTTCGACTACAGTTCCAAATATTCTTCTATCCATTGGGATAAAAGAAACTCTACATTTAATTACTTATTCACCACAGAGCGAACATCCAACGGGTCCAGTTTGACACCGGGGCTCATGGTGGAAGAAATGGTGATAGAGCGCAAATAAACACCTTTACTGCTGGAAGGTTTCATCTGAATCAATTTGGCAATAAAGGCAGAGAGATTTTCAGTAAGTTTTTCTGCTCCAAAGCTGATTTTGCCAATACCCGCATGGACAATACCGGCTTTGTCAACGCGAAAGTCAACCTTACCAGCCTTAATTTCCTTTATAACAGTACCAACGTCCATGGTAACAGTTCCAAGCTTGGCATTCGGCATCAGATTTCTCGGTCCAAGAACACGACCGATCTTCCCAACAACCCCCATCATATCAGGAGTAGCGACAGTCTTATCAAAGTCAAGCCATCCGCCTTTAATTTTCTCAACCAGCTCCTCTCCACCGACATAATCTGCACCGGCTTCTTTTGCCTCTTCCTCTTTAGGTCCTTTAGCAAAAACAAGGACTCGAGTGGCTTTCCCATTCCCATGGGGAAGAGAGACTGAAGAGCGAAGCATTTGATCCGCCTGACGTGGATCAACTCCCAGTTTTACTGCTACATCAAAGGTTTCATCAAATTTTGCATAAGAAGACTTCACTACAAGAGCGACCCCTTCTTCTATTTGGTATTGACCAGAACGATCAATATTTTCCAGCTTATTCCTAAATTGTTTTCCATGCTTCGGCATTGTTGTTTGCCTCCTGCTTATTCCGGATCTTGTCCGGGCAGCAGTAAAATTTTAGATCAGTCGACGACAGTAATTCCAGCAGAACGAGCAGTCCCTTCGACAATTTTCATGGCACTTTCGATATCATATGCATTTAAATCAGGCATTTTGATCTCAGCAATTTCACGAATTTTATCACGCCCCAGTTCTGCAACACGATCCACCTTGGGATTACCAGACCCCTTTTGCAAACCGGCAGCCTTGAGAAGCAATACAGATGCAGGAGGCGTCTTGGTAATATAGCTGAATGAACGATCCTGGTATACCGTAATGACAACAGGAACAATCGTATCGCCAAGAGATTGTGTCTTCGCGTTGAAAGCCTTGCAGAACTCCATAATATTGACGCCATGCTGTCCCAGTGCCGGACCGACAGGCGGAGAAGGATTGGCTTTCCCCGCAGGAATCTGCAACTTAATGTACGCCGTTTCTTTTTTAGCCATTGCTCTACTCCAAACAAACTTATGGCAGGCCGGATGCAAACCCCGCACTGCCTTGATAAAAGATTATGTGCTTGCCACCTGGACAAACTCAAGTTCAACAGGTGTCTCCCTGCCGAAAATAGATACCATGACCCGCACACGCCCTTTCTCAGGGAATACTGCATCAACAGAACCCTGAAAATTGGCGAACGGCCCATCAATAACTCGAACGACCTGGCCAATATCAAACATTACTTTGGGGCGAGGTCTTTCTGAGCCAGCCTGAATGCGTCCTATTATTTTACCGGCTTCATCATCTGACAGGGGAACAGGGCTCTGATCATCTCCAACAAACCCCACAACATGATTCAAATGAACAGTGTGCCATGTAGCATCGTTAAGGTCCATGCTGACCAGCATATATCCAGGGAAAAATCTTCTCGAAGAAGTTTTTCTGGAACCCTTCACCATTTCGACGACCTGTTCCGTGGGAACAAGTATCTCGCCAAAGGATTCCTCCTGGCTCTCTTTTTTAATCTGCTTTTCGAGGGCGACTTTAACCTTCTCTTCAAAGCCGGAATGGACTTGAATGATATACCATTGCCTTGCCATATACTTCTCTTTATAAAAGATTAATCCCCTGAAAGGCCAATAACGAGGAACCGGTCAGCTTATCGTAAGATGGACGAGATAATACGCCCAAGGAGCAGATCCACAGAACCGAGATAAATTGAGATGACCAGAGACAAAACGACGACGATCCCGGTTAAACCAAGAGTCGTCTTCCAAGTCGGCCATACTATTTTTAAATATTCTGCTTTAACTTCGCCGGCAAACTTTTTCATCTGCGAAGGAGCAAACCATGGAGCCGTTTTTTTTACGTTTTCAGACTTATTACCTTTCGAAGCCATGCTCGTACGCACTCCCTGCTGATTTCCGATATAAATCGTATTCTCACCTTCGGCACAAAATGGCAGGCCAGGAGGGAATCGAACCCCCAACTTCCGGATTTGGAGTCCGGCACTCTACCAATTAGAGTTACTGGCCTGCACTACTTATTTAGTCTCTTTATGTGGGGTGTGAGTTCGGCAAAAAGGGCAGTACTTTTTCAATTCAAGCTTGCCGGGGGTACTTTTTTTATTTTTTGTCGTCGTATAATTGCGCTGCTTACAAGTTTCACAGGCAAGTGTAATAATTTCTCTCATAACCGGTTCCTATACAGAAAAAACACCCTGCCAATTCAGGCAGGGTGCTCTTCTATTAATGCTAAAGAGTCTTAAGCAATGACCTCGCTGATAACTCCTGCTCCAACCGTACGGCCACCTTCGCGGATAGCGAAACGAAGACCGACATCCATGGCGATAGGGGTAATGAGCTCAACCACTGTGGTGATATTATCACCAGGCATTACCATCTCAACACCTTCAGCCAGTTCAACTACACCTGTAACGTCAGTCGTCCGGAAGTAAAACTGCGGGCGGTAGCCATTAAAGAAGGGAGTATGACGGCCACCCTCTTCTTTACCGAGGATGTAGCATTCACATTTGAATTTGGTGTGGGGTGTAATCGTACCGGGGGCAGCAAGAACCTGGCCGCGCTCGACTTCTTCACGCTTCACACCACGAAGGAGTGCACCTATGTTGTCTCCAGCCTGACCTTCATCAAGGAGCTTGCGAAACATCTCGACGCCGGTGCAAGTGGTTTTCACGGTAGGACGGATCCCAACGATTTCCACATCATCACCAACGTGAATAATTCCACGCTCAACACGACCGGTAGCGACAGTACCACGACCGGAGATAGAGAATACGTCCTCAACCGGCATGATAAACGGCTTATCAACTTCACGTAAAGGCTCAGGGATATATGTATCAATAGCATCCATAAGTTCCCAGATACATTTTGCCTTTGCCTCATCTGTCGGGTCCTGAAGTGCCTGCAAAGCAGAACCTTTGACAAATGGGATGTCATCCCCGGGATACTCATAGTTGTCAAGAAGCTCTCGGAGTTCCATCTCAACGAGTTCAAGCAATTCCTCGTCGTCAACCATGTCGCATTTATTGAGGAACACGACAATTGCCGGGACGCCTACCTGACGGGCAAGAAGGATATGCTCACGAGTCTGGGGCATTGCACCATCAGTCGCAGCCACGACAAGAATAGCACCATCCATCTGCGCGGCACCAGTGATCATGTTTTTTACATAGTCGGCATGGCCAGGGCAATCCACATGCGCATAGTGGCGTTTTATGGTTTCATACTCAACGTGGGCGGTTGCAATGGTAATACCACGCTCGCGCTCTTCCGGTGCTTTGTCGATATCGCCAAAAGCAGTAGCCGCAGCCTGGCCTCTGGTAGCCAGCACAGCAGTAATCGCAGCAGTCAGGGTGGTCTTACCGTGGTCAATATGCCCGATAGTACCTACATTGACATGCGGCTTTGTCCTTTCAAATTTTTTCTTTGACATTGTTGTCTCCTAAGACTGTTTGAAAAGTGGTTCTTCAGAATTACGACCAGTGTCCCACTGGAGCCCACAACCGGATTCGAACCGGGGACCTCATCCTTACCAAGGATGCGCTCTACCAACTGAGCTATGTGGGCACCTGCTGCAACAGGAATCTCTGGAGCGGGAAACGAGACTCGAACTCGCGACCCTCAGCTTGGAAGGCTGATGCTCTACCAATTGAGCTATTCCCGCCCGCTTAGCGAAATTTAAATTCTGCAGGAGTGGTGGAGGGGGAAGGATTCGAACCTTCGAAGGCTGAGCCGACAGATTTACAGTCTGTTCCCTTTAACCACTCGGGAACCCCTCCACACTTTTTTCTGAATCTTCAAGAATAAGACGAAGCTATTTATCTTGTTTCCTGCAAATTGTAAAGTCTTTTTTTATTGGAGCTGGCGATAGGACTTGAACCCACAACAACCTCATTACAAGTGAGGAGCTCTACCAATTGAGCTACGCCAGCTCACAAGAGGGAATATTCTACACAAAGAATGTTTTTTATGCAACACGTATTTTTATCTTTTACGATAATTCTTTCCCCATAATCTTTGACGTTCTTCAGTTCCCTTCGCGGAGAATGGCCGACAACTTAATTCCTCCTTACAAAAAAAAAGCCGCCCCAAAGGGCGGCTCCATCATGCTGCAACTGCACAGGCATTATTGTTTGGCAAAACTGCTTTCTCTATACTTGTCAAAAGCATAGGCAGTAGTCCTGAAAAGGATATGTGCCAGCTTTGTATAGGGAAGGTAGAGAAACAACATCATAATTGACACCAGATGAAGAAAATATACGACATACCCGACAACGGGCATTCCCATCCAGCGGAACAACTCGGCACAGATACCCGTAATACCAACTGCTGCAATTTCCCAGATCAGGAACCAGTCATAAAAGGTCGGCTGAGTCTTCTGGTCCTTCTCCAGCCTGATTCTATTTGACCAAAGGACAGCAATCCCAAAAATTAAGGCAATGGCACAAACATTCGCAAACACTTTAAAGGGATCGGTCAGCGGCAGAGGGCCGTGCAGTGACGGATAGATCAGCCCGAGAACATCCTGCCGAAACAGAGACCACAGAGTGACAATAAGCAATCCAATGAAAGACAGCATCAAGGGAAGATGTCCCGTCTTCCGGTTGTGTTGCACCCCGCATTCTTCAAACCGTTTGTGTTGCAGAATTTCAACAAATGACGGCCAGATAAATTCTTTCCATGCCTGATTTGCCGAAGGCCGATATGCCCCTTCAAGACCAGCCTCTTCCCTCATGGCTTTCCACATGGTTGTTAACCCCCTCCAGGCTGAGTAGAGAGCAAGGCCAAGGCTTGGAACCATAATTAGAACAATAAAGAAAATATTCTTCGCATACCATTTAAAACCCCAGTGCCCGAAGAAATGCGTATAGCCATAACGCGCAAATTCCTCATGGGTGGGAATTCCCATCCCCCCAGAGATCATCCACATGAGAAAAATAATCACTGTGGGAATTCCTACCAGCCAGGGCAGACCTTTTTCACTGGCACACAATCTTGCCAGCGGTTTCGGCCAGCCATAATGGGTGTAGGCATAGGCCCTGATTGCGCCCATGACATCCCCGGGCCTTGCCCCCCTGGGACAACTGGCGGTGCAGTCACCACACTGATGACAAAGAAATACATTGGGATCTTTGAGCAACTTGTCTGCCATCCCCCACTGGGCGTAAATCATCTCCTGACGGGGAAACGGATTTCCATCAGTAGACAACGGGCATATAACAGAACAGGTTGCACACTGATAACACTTCTTCAGAGTGTCACCGCCTGTTGCCTTCAAGGTTCTGATAAGATCTAAATCCGGTTGAACATCCATTTCATTCTCCTGCTTTTAGCTGAATTGAATTTCAAAGAATCCGGCCGTTTTATACACCGGTCGGATTCTTCATCAGAAACCTTTGAAGGGATTTGGCCCCATTTCAACGATTTCGTCAACAAAGCCGTTGATGATGGCTGGTATTCTGTCATAATCGGTGATTGCTATCTGTTCTGTTTTGCAGCGTTCCGAGTCAAGTCCAAGAGTAGAAAGGGTGTCAGCAATATTTTCCATCCGCCGATTAGCTATTTCAGAGCCCTTAACGAAGTGGCACTGGTAATCGTCGCCGTAGGCACAGCCGAGAAGGATTACGCCATCCATTCCGGCAGAGAGCGCATCACGAATCCACGCCATGTTGACTGACCCAAGACAACGGACAGGCAATACTCTCACCATGTGGCTGATGCCATTACGTCTCATACCTGACATATCAAGTGCAGGATAGGCATCGTTTTCACAGACAAAAGCAACAATCCGCAGACGATCTGCATCATCCTCAGGCACTTCGATTGCCTTGACCATGGAACCGATCATGTCAATGTTGTAGTCCCTGAAGCCAATAATCCTTTCAGGGCATGCCCCCATACAGATTCCGCAACGACGACAACGAGTCGGGTTAGGCAATGGCGTTCCGCGCTCATCATCGTCAAGAGCACCGAATGGACACTCTTCAGTACACCGCTTGCACTGGGTACAGCGCTGCATAAAAAATTCAGGATATGTCTTGTCACCAGAACGAGGATGAACCGCCACTCCGCGATCAGCAGACTCAATACATTGAATAGCCTTCAGAGCTGCCCCTGTGGCATCATCAATTGTCTCTTCCATGGTCTCCGCTTTGCGAACACCACCGCAGGTATAAACACCCGTTCGACGAGTCTCGTAGGGGAAGCAGATAAAATGAGAGTCGGCATAACCGTCAAAGAGATCAAGATCGTTGAACGTCGGTCCCTGCCGATAAGCCAGATTAATAGAATTTTCATGCAGGGTCATCGGCTCCATGCCGGCAGCAAGGACAACCATATCCACATCAATATTCAGAGTTTCTCCAAAGAGTGTATCCTCTACCGTAACTGAAGCCCCTCTACCCTTTTCTTCGACAAGAGTAACAGCACCTTTAGTCAAAAAAATACCGTCATTATTCTGTGTTTCTTTGTAGAAGAGCTCCATGGAACCCGGAGTTCTCATATGCTGATAGAGGACAAATGCCTGGCCATCCTCATTATCATCAACAACATAGTGCGCCTGCTTCAGAGCAACCATGGAGAGAACAGAGTTGCTGTAGGGAAAATCCTTGCTGTTCTCTTTTCCACCGGGGCTTTGGACGAAAGCAACTTTTGCGGGTACTTTCCCCTCTTTGGCCAGTTTCTCAAACTCCGCATTGGTAACAACGCTCTTGATTTTACCATAGCCAAGATGCTCGAATTGTGAGACATCCGCCGGTTTCCAGCCCGTTGCAAGAACAACTGCACCAATTTTGAGTGCCTCGGGATTAAGTGCAGTATAAGGGTGTAAACCGTCGTTTGGGTCTTCCTTCTCGCCCTTGTTTATCAGGTCCTGTTCATCAACCGTTACCTTTGCCGGTGCATCCCATTCACTCTTAGTGCCGGTGGCTTTGAGAGTAACCCCAAAATTTCCAGGGGCTCCTGAGATACGGGCAACCTCCGTTCCAGTCTTAACAGTGATCCGGGGATCAGCCTCAACCTCTGCGATGAGACCATTAACAGGATTGGCTTCAAGGGCCGTCCAGGGAGCCCGACTCGGGAAAGACTGTCTCCAGCCAAGAGCCTTTCCGCCAAGCTTGTCTTCTCTTTCAATGAGGACAACATCATATCCCGCCGCAGCAGCTTCTTTTGCAGATGTGAGACCACCTATTCCACCACCCATGACGAGCACATTCCTCGTTAAGACCTCAAGCTGGTAGGGGTCAGGCAGTTCCGTCTTCTGGGCACGGACACAGGCCATACGCATGTAGTCTGCTGCTGATTCATTGAGGAATGCAGCGGCATCGGGAGAAGGCTTTTCGCCTTCCGCCGGTTTCATTGCCGACCAGATCACCTGCTCCCGCAGATTTGCACGGGTCGTAATCTTATCAGCGCCGAAATTAAATTCATTCGTCATTACACGCGGGGAACAGGCGCCAATAACAACCGCGTTCACCCCGCCATCAATGTCTTTCTGAATCAGGGCACGGCCTTCTGCACCACAAAGGCATTCGTGAACCTTGCACTCCATGGTCATTTCTTCAGTAACCACTCCGCTCAAGGCATCAATATCGAGACCATCTCCGATGCCACAGCCGGAACAAATATAGGCACAGTATTTTTTATCCATCGTTTTTTACCTCCCGGATATCTGAATCGCCTTTAAGGCGGCAGCAGTTGAATTTTGAGTACATGTAACAACATCGGATGCCTTTTTCGCACAACCAGCCGCAATCATTCCCTTCCCATTTTCACTGATAAGGAAACCATTACTGTCACTCTGCAGAGCAACCGGAAGAGGTTCAAGTGCCTGAACTGGCTGCATGCCGGTAGCAAGAACGACCATGTCCACCTTCTGCGACACTTTCTTCGCTTTCATGGCATCTTCAGCAATCACAGTTACACCACCGTCTTCTTCGGGGATAATATCTGCAACTTTACCTTTGATGAAGAATACATTTTCATCAGCCATGAGATTCTCACTAAACTTCTCGTATTTTCCCGGAGTTCGCAGGTCGATGTAATAGACATAAACTTTTGCGGTGGGATATTGCTCACGGATATAATTTATCTGCTTGAAGGTTGCCATGCAGCAGACGTAGGAGCAGTATTCGAGGTGATTCTCATCCCGCGAACCAGCACATTGCACAAACGCAACCGATTTAATTTCTTTATTGTCACCAGGACGCAATATTTTCCCTTTCGTAGGCCCATTGGGAGACGCAAGACGTTCCATCATCATGTTGGTGATTATGGCGTCGGACTGGTCGAACTTGAGGTTTTCTATTTTTTTAGCGTCATAGGGGTTCCACCCGGTAGCCCAGACGATGGCCCCGACCTTGATTGTGCGGGTCTCTGCTGGCATATCAAGATCAATAGCATCATATTTGCAGGCGTCCTGAATCGCTTTGGCGCCCTCTGTGCTCAGAGCTTCCTTATCAATGACATAGCGGCGCGGGAAAGCCATCTCGTGGGGGAGATAGGCAGCCTTGCGCTTGTCCATGCCGAAGTTAAACTCATTGTCTACCTCATCAGGACATGCTTCACCACATGCCCCACAGGCAGTGCAGTTGCTGTTGACATAACGCGGAGCAGTTTCCAGTACCACCTCATAGTTCCCAGGCGTACCACTCACCGACTTCACGGTAGTCATCGTGTAAACGCGAACTCCCCGGTTGTCTCTAATCCGACGGTAGTTTATTTCAAGACCGCAACTCGGCGGACACATTTTGGGGAAATATTGATTCATCTGAGACACTCGCCCTCCGAGGGAGGGATTTTTCTCAATCAGAAACACATCCTTTCCGACCTCAGCGGCTTCAAGGGTTGCGGTTAACCCGCTGATACCCCCGCCTACGACCAATACCGCACCAGAGGTACCTTGCTCGTCAGTCATACCTGACCTCCATAGAAAAAAATATTAACTGCTGTACTGAAATTGCTTAACCTCACGACATCAGCCAGCAGGCCTTGCTACATTGCCATTGTGAATTTTTAGCTTATCTGCGACAGAGTTGCAAGTAACGCTTCAGCCCTGTTGATATTTCTCAGCAGTGAATCCATATATTCAACTGTCCTCCCTGCAGCGCTCTCGCAGAAAAGCAAGAAAGCCCCCAGAAGTCGCACGACTCCTGGAGGCTTTTTCTTACATCAAGTCAAGACTTCCAGGATTAGATCCAGGGTTCGGTCTCAACGATGTTTATACAGTCAACTTTCTCGCACTTCCATTCCTCAGTATCAGGATTGTAAGTAGAGTTGACGAAGCACTTCCAGTTTTCGTCATCAATGTTCGGGAAATCAGACCGATAGTAGAAACCCGGATAACGAGATTCTTTACGGAATTCGATATGACGGATATGAGTCTCAACACACCAGATACGATGATAGTTTTCCCAGCAACGAAGCAATTCATGCAAGTCGCCAGCAGCCATTTTCGCAGCATCTTCACGAAGGAGCTCGAGAAGATCAAGGCAGATGTTAAGAAGTTTCCCAGAGGTCATATAATATGTTGCAACCCCGCCACCGTATTCGTCAGTGGCTTTCATGAGGCGCATCATCAGACCTGCAGGTTTGCAGTAGTTCGGGTTAACGTCTGCTGCCGTAGATGCACCAACGAATTCGTGATAGCGTCTAACAGGAGCATAAAGCTCGTCAGCCAGTTCTTGAGCAGATTGTTTCAGTTCCGGTTGGAAATCTGCGTGGTCACGGACAAACTTGACCATTTGCTTGGCAACGATCCGACCTTCAGCATGGGATCCGGAAGAAAACTTATGACCAGAAGCACCAACACCATCACCGGCAGTGAAGAGACCGTCGACGGTAGTCATACGGTTATAACCCCACTTGTACTGATGCGAACGACCTTTGTCTGCGCCTACGTCAGGAACCCAGTCTTCGTTCGGGCCGGAAGTCCAGATACCACAACAACCGGAGTGAGAACCAAGCATGTAAGGTTCGGTCGGCATAATTTCAGAACCGATTTTTTCAGGTTCAATGTTGGCACCAGCCCAGAGACCAGCCTGACCAACAGACATATCAAGGAAGTCTTCCCATGCTTCAGACTCAAGATGTTTCCAGAATTTCTTGAGGTCTTTTTCATCCATACCGGCAGCTTTCTTTTCATCCATGAAAGCACCAAGGGCAACATCTGTAGCCATATAGATCGGGCCACGGCCTTCTTTCAACTCATTAATCATGAGATGGTTACGCAGGCAGGTCGGGGTAACAGCAGATGCACCGTAGGGCATATATTTACTGAGTTCTGCTTTGGCAGCGTCGCCACCGGCATAGAACTCACCAAGACCGTTCTGAACTTTGGCTTTGAAGAGAAGGAACCATGCGCCAACCGGGCCGTAACCATCTTTGAAACGGGACGGGGTGAAACGGTTTTCCATCATGGTCAGGGTAGCGCCGACCTGAGCACACATGGTGTAGGTGGAACCTGCGTTCCATACCGGGTACCATGCACGGCCTTTACCTTCACCGGTAGACCGGGGACGGAAAATATTAACACCACCACCACAGGCAACCATGGCAGATTTGCAACGGAAGACATGTACTTTATTTTCACGGGTAGAGAAGCCAACTGCACCGGCGATACGATTCGGGGTGTTTTTGTCAAGGAGCATCTTAACGATGAAGATACGCTCAAAGATATTATCAGCACCAAGAGCAGTAGCTGCAGGCTCAGCAACGATGCATTTATAGGACTCACCGTTGATCATGATCTGCCACTTACCGGTACGAACCGGGGCACCGCCTTCGCGCAGGGTCGGGGCAGGCTTGGAACCGTCCAGGTTACCGCCGTCTTCAGCTCTTTTCCATACAGGAAGGCCCCATTCTTCAAACAGTTTAACAGACTCATCAACGTGGCGACCAAGGTCGTAAATAAGGTCTTCACGAACAACGCCCATCAGGTCATTACGAACCATTTTGACGTAGTCTTCGATTTTATTTTCGCCGATGTAGGTGTTAATAGCGGAAAGACCCTGAGCAACAGCTCCAGAGCGCTCAAGACATGCTTTGTCAACGAGGACAATTTTCATGTCGGCAGGTGCCCACTTTTTAATTTCAAAAGCGGCGCCACATGCAGCCATACCACCGCCGACAATGAGAATGTCTACATCATGCTCAACGATCTCAGGATCCACAACGGCTTTCAACTCACCTTTCGGTTTATTAGGTAATGCCATTTTCAAATCTCCTATAAAAATTTTCCTGCAGGTTCAGAGTTCAATTGCAACGGCCTGATTCAGTTTGGAGAGGGAAGGTCACTCTCAAGGAACAGCTTTTCACTGTCAAGGTCTGCGCCGTTCTGACCAACATAGGCATTAGCTGCGCCCTCAGCAGTAGTACGAATCGGAAACTTGAAACGCTTCTGGTTGCCATTACGGAACTTGACAGTCCACATAATAGAATCAGAAGATCTCAGCGGATGAACCTGTCCACCCATCGGTACAAAGTCATCATAACCACGGACAAAGATTGCGCCCTGCGGACAAATCTTCACGCAGGAGTAACACTCCCAGCATGCATCAGGCTCCTGGTTGTATGCTTTCATCTCTTCAACATTAAGCACCATCAAGTCGTTGGGACAAACATACATGCACGCAGTCTTGTCGCCACCTTTGCAGCCGTCACACTTGGAAGGATCTACATAACTTGGCATTTAAACTACCTCCTCAGTTTGGGATTAACTGTTCAGACTTCGTATAAACCGAAGTCTGTGAAACCTCTACAATTCTAAAAAAGACCCTTTTTACTAAAGGAATCTGTCTCTTGCACTGCCGAAACAGGAGGACTCAAAACAGCAGCAGAAGTTGATCCACAAATGAATGAGCCCTCATTTATTTAGCTTTTTATATTCAGTTGCCTGCGGATTGTCAAGTGAATTTGCTCTACCACGAAAATCATTTTCAGCCTCTGGCTAAATTAAAATTTATCATACGCCGGCGTAATAATAACCTCACGGGGCTTTGCTCCATCGGCAGGGCCAACGATACCATCCCGCTCCATCATCTCAATCATCCGTGCAGCCCGATTGTATCCAACTCGAAGTCGGCGCTGTACGGATGAAATCGATGCCTGCCCCTGTTCAGTGACAAAAGCTACAGCCTGATCGTAATATTCATCATACTCCTCACCACCACTCTCCCCCACCGGTGATTCATCGTGCTCAATAGCCTGCATCATTGATTCATCATAAGACGAGCTGCCCTGTTCTTTCCAGAAATTCACGATGTTTGAACTTTCCTCCTCACTGATGAAAGCACCATGTACACGCCGCAGAGCTCCACCGTTCGGCAGGAAAAGCATATCTCCATTTCCGAGCAGAAGTTCAGCGCCGCCGGAATCAAGAATAGTGCGAGAGTCAATTTTAGTCGAGACCGTAAAAGAGATACGACTTGGAAAATTTGCCTTTATGAGGCCGGTCAGGACATCAACAGAAGGCCGCTGAGTGGCAATAATAACGTGCATTCCCGCTGCCCTTGCCATCTGGGCGAGACGGGCAATAGCAGTCTCCACATCCTTTGACGAGGCGGTCATCATCAGATCAGCCAGTTCGTCAACAATGACTACGATATATGGAAGTTTTTCCTCGCTGTGGGCATTGTAGGAGTCAAAATTTTTCACCCTTGCCTCCTGCAGGAGTTTGTAGCGGCGCTCCATCTCACGCACTGCCCAGTTTAGAGCCCGGGCTGCAAGTTTCGGATCGATGACAACAGGGTGAAGAAGATGAGGGATCCCCTCATACCCCGAAAGTTCCACCATCTTCGGGTCAATCATTAAAAAGCGAACCTCTTCCGGCGTGGCATTATAAAGCAAAGATGCAATCGTGGTATTTATGCCTACAGACTTGCCTGATCCGGTGGCACCGGCGATCAGCAGGTGAGGCATTTTCGCAAGGTTGGTGACTACCAGATCGCCGAAGACATCAAGGCCAAGGACAATGCTGAGCTTCTTTTTCTCAGCCTCCTTTCGATAAGATTCAGAAGCCAGTAAACTGCGGATCCTGACCATCTGCCGATGCTTGTTGGGAATTTCGATACCAAGAGCAGCTTTCCCAGGAACCGAACCTGCCACTCGCACTGATGGCGTTTTGAGGCCAAGGGCAAGGTCTGCAGCCAGCCCGGCGATCTTGTTGATTTTCACCCCCGGTGCAGGAGCATATTCATAGGTAGTCACCACCGGACCCGGGCGAATCCCTTCTACCCGTCCTTTCACGTTGAAACTCAGCAACTTCTGCACCAGTAACTGCGACGTTTGCTGATAAACATCCTCATCAACATGGTCAACAGACACTTCAGCTTTCGTCAGGAGAGAAAGCGGCGGTAACTCCCAATTGCCCCGGGCAATCTGTTTGGCTGCAAAAGCGTCATCCTCTGTCGCGGTTAAAACAGGCTTTTTATTCTCCCGGAGAACAGGAATGGCGCCCGCCACTTTTTCAGTCTGAGGCCTCGCTTTCAGGCTCTGTTCGGCTTTTATTTTATCAACCGGAGAAACAACAGAAACCTCTCCTGCAGGCAGGGAAATCCCCACAGCAGGTCCAGCCTCAGATATCCTCTCTTTTCCCTCCCTGCCTCTGGAAACGCCGAGACGGCGTTTCGGTGTTCTCTCCTCCTCCAGCGCCAGCGTGACAACCTGTTCCCCTTCGACCCCAACTCCTCCAGAATGATGCGCCGCCCGCAGTTTTTCCACCTTGTTGATTGACTTTTTCAACCCGGTTCCAATCCCATGGGTCGTTTTATTGGCAAGGACATAAGGAGAAAAACGGATTGCCACCATCAGTGAAACAATAAAAATCAACAAAAAGATAAGCAGTGCCCCTCCGCAACCAACCACCTGATTGAGCAGAACAAAAAGAGTCTTCCCGACAAAACCTCCGGCTGTCGGGTCCGTAAGAGCATTGGCAGCTTCTTGATTCCAGGAAAAGGCTGAGAGGATGCCGCAGAAGGAGAGAACAGCACCGGAAAGCCCTGCAAAAACATGGGGTAAACGGCTGAAAGAAAGGCGGGAAAGAAAAAACATGATAGAGGAAATGAGGACAAGAGTCGGGAGAAAATAGGCCCCCCAGCCGATAAAATTGAAAAGGCCGGTTGCCACATTTACCCCAACCCGGCCACTCCAGTTGGCATCAGCAGAATAGGCATATGAAAACAGACTGAGATAGATAAAACAGGAGAGGAAGATCCCCGTCATTGCCACAACCTCCTGTTTGAATGTCGGGCGACCGGTGCCGCTGTCGACCTTCGCGGCTTCGTTCACAAATTTACGGGGTCTTTTCCGATTTCGGGTACTGCTTTGAGATTTTCGTGTCATTGCTTTATTTTTCTCTCATTTTTTCAACAAAACAACAGGCCGCATCCTCCTCCCTAAAGAAGGCCCTTCAACTCTCTGAAAAAGCAAATTTAACTTTTTACAGAAAGAGACGTCAAGATTGAATCCAGGACGCCATTTATAAATTTGGGAGAGTCTTCACTGGCATATTTTTTTGCAATTTCAACCGCTTCATTGATAGACACCTGCCCGGGAATATCCTCTCGATATACGATCTCATAGACCGCTACCCGCATGATATTACGGTCTGTTGCGGCAAGACGGGCCAACCGCCAGTTTTTCGCAGATGCCTCAATTTTTTGATCAATTTCAGCAAGATGTGGACAAATTCCAGAAAGGAGTTCTTCCGTATACTTGCGTGCTTTTTTGTTTATCTTGAACAGAGCACAAAACAGGGGCAAACGCTCCGCGAGGTCACACCCAAAACCACCGATCCCGGCAGTAAAGTCTTCCTGATAGAGAAATTGTACAGCGGTCTCTCGTGCGATACGCCGTGTTCCTACAGCCATAATTTGACCCCATAATATAAATAGAGGAAGGCCTGTCGGCTGGAATGCCGACAGGCCTCATTAAACAACTTCATACCCTTGCCGGATTTGCAGGATGCAGACAGCAGAATGCCTTAAAATAACGCAAACTGAAAACCAGCCATTCTCTCAATCAAGAATACTGATAAGGTTCGCCATTTCAATCGCTGCGGCTGCCACATCTGCACCTTTATTCCCGGCCTTGGTACCACTGCGTTCAATCGCCTGTTCAATCGTTTCTGTTGTCACCACACCGAACAAAACGGGAACGCCGGTAGACAGGCTCACCTGAGCCAGACCCTTTGAGGTCTCATTGACTACAATATCGTAGTGCGAAGTTGCTCCACGGATGACAACTCCGAGACCTATAATTGCATCATACTTCCGAGACTCAGCCATCTTCTTTGCCAGTAACGGCAACTCAAAAGCCCCCGGGACATGGACGACATCAATGTCATCCCCTTTCGCGCCGGAGCGCATCAGGATATCAAGAGCCCCTTCAAGCAATTTTTCTACGATGAAAGAGTTAAAACGAGATACAACGATTGCGAACTTTTTGCCATCCGCATTCAGACTGCCTTCAATAAATTTTGCCATCTCAGCCACTTTTGTATTTATCTTGATGTACAGAACATTTCTATTTAAGAGTGCTGCTTACTTACACATCTTCAGCAGATGTCCCATGCGGTCTCTTTTCGTAGCAAGGTAACGTTCATTCTCCTTGCCCGGTTTTATCTCTATCGGCACCCTTTCAACAATTTCAAGTCCATACCCTTCAAGACCAACGATCTTTTTAGGGTTATTGG
>JALNVI010000011.1 GCA_023231425.1 Desulforhopalus sp.
AAGACGACCTCGAGCGCTTTATCCAGCGTGCAAAGAGCTACAGCTTTACCCTCTCCGCCATGGCCTTCATGGACGCCTGGAGCCTCAACCTCGAACGCCTGCGTGGCTGCTGCATCCATATTGCTCAACCCGACGGCCGCCTGCTCCCGTTCTGTGCCGCCAATCTCACCTCCATCTCCGGGCAGAGCCTGTACAGGAGAAGGCAGTGAAACGCACCACCATTGACACTCTCACAGCCCGCCAGACAGCCCTCGACGAGTCTCTGAGCCGGGAAAGGCTCGATGCGTGGCAGCTTGACCGGCTCAATGCCACCCTGCGCCATGTCAGCGCCAGTTCCTTCTACCGTCGACATCTCGCGGGCATCGCACCCCTGAACTCCCTTGCCGATCTTCGCCATCTCCCCTTCCTCACCACCAGCGACCTGCGCCGCGAAGGACTGAATCTGCAATGCCTCTCCCAGAGTCAAATTGCCCGAATCATCACCCTGAACACCAGTGGCAGCACCGGCACGGCCAAACGCATTGCCTTCACCGCCGGGGAACTGGAAGCAACCCGTGAGTTTTTCCGCGAGGGGATGGAGAACCTGCTGAGCCCGGAGGATCGGGTCCTTGTCCTGCTTCCCGCCGATCGCCCGGACAGCACAGGGGACCTGCTGCGAAACTGCCTGCCGGAAAAAGGCCATCCGACCTTCATTCACTGGCCACCCGGCACTCCGCAGCAACTTGCCGCCGCTGTTGAGGCACATGATGCCAACTGCGTTATCGGTCTGCCACAGCACCTTCTCTCCCTTGCTGAAGCGCTGGGGGAAAAACATCCAGTACGCACCGTTCTGCTGAACTCCGACTATGCACCGCCCGCTCTGCGTCAACGCATCGAAGCACGCGGCATCACCACCTTTCTCCACTATGGCGCGACCGAAACCGGCCTCGGCGGCGGCGTGGAGTGCGACCACCACCACGGCTGCCACCTGCGCGAAGCGGACATCCTTCTGGAGATCATCGATCCGCAGACGGGGACCCCTCTCGCCGAGGGGGAAACCGGTGAAATTGTCCTCACAACCCTGCGCCGCCGTGCCATGCCCCTGATTCGCTACCGTACCGGCGACTCCGGCGCCCTCAATCGCCAGCCCTGCCCCTGCGGCGGTATCACCACCCGTCTCCTCGACATTCATCGTCACCAGGGCTGCGACACTCCTCAGGGCTTCCTCGCCAGCCGCCAGCTCGACGATCTGCTCTTCACCCTGCCCGGACTCCTCGACTACCGCGCCGCCCTCGCCCCGGAGGGGCTGCACCTTGAATATCTTGCCGTGGAAGAGATCCCTCCGCCACACTTTCCCCTCCCATCGGGAATCACCCTCGCCAGTGCAAAGCGGGCGGCTGGCTGGACACCAAAGCATACCTTCAAGCGGATTCTACGGGATCTCCGCTGACTCTTTTCAGGAAAGTATGGCAAAAATTCCCCTCTGCGTTTACAACCTCAATAATTTCTTATAAACTGTACACACTTAATAATATAGAGGTAATTCATGCGAAATATTCTCAACCCTCTCCTTGACACACTCCGCCGGGGCGAGTCTGCCATCTTCGGCACAATTGTTGAACAGAGCGGTTCAGCGCCCCGTGGCTCCGGGGCAAAAATGCTTGTCACCGCAGACGGAACCCTGTACGGAACCATCGGTGGCGGACCGGTGGAAGGCAACAGCCAGCACAGGGCTGCCACCATGTTTCAGGAGAACAGTGACTTTCTCCTCCAGCCCTATAACCTCGACAACGAGACCGCGGCCAACGCCGGCATGGTCTGCGGCGGCGCGGTAAAGGTTCTGCTGCGACGACTCACCCCGGAACACCTGCCGCTTTTTGAGGAGATCCAAGCAGCCTATGTGAGCCGCAGGCGCCCGGTATTGGTGATCTCTCTGCCTGCCGGTGGAATCCCGCAACTCACCCTGCTCAGCAACGGCACCTTCATCGGCGCAGAACTGGATGAGGATACCGCCGCAGAGGTCCTGCACAAAACGCAGAAATGCCGGACCCCTTACACCCTTGGTGCAGCCTCCGGCATCTTCTATGTAGAACCGCAGATTGATACCGGAACCCTCTGGCTGGTGGGCGCAGGACACATCAGCCTCGCCACGGCAAAGGCTGCCGATTTCGTCGATTTCACCGTCCGGGTAATGGATGACCGCGCCGAATTCGCCAATCGTGAGCGTTTCCCCGAGGCTGAGGATGTACAGGTGCTGAAAGATTTCTCCAGCTGCTTCCCCGTCCTCGGCCCGGATGACTACGTCGTCATTGTCACGAGAGGGCATTCCCACGACCGCGAAGTACTGGAGCAGGCCCTTGCCAACTCTCCGGGGTATCTCGGCATGATCGGCAGTCGTAAAAAACGCGACACCACATACCGCCTGCTGCGGGATAAAGGTGTTACTGAGGAGCAGCTCGCCGCAGTCCACTGCCCGATCGGTCTCTCCATCGGCGCCGACACTCCGGAAGAGATTGCAATCTGCATCGTCGGCGAGCTGATCCGCCATCGTGCTGGTCTTGAAGGATGAAGAGCGGTGCGATAATTCTTGCGGCAGGGTTCTCATCCCGCATGGGCGACTTCAAACCGCTGCTCCAGCTGGAAGGGAAAAGTCTACTCGCTCATTGTGTCGATTCACTGACGGAAGCCGGAGTGGACCGGGTCGTTGTGGTTGCTGGCCACCGCGGCGATGAGGTCCGCAAAGAGGCAAAAAAGCTGGGCGTACGCTGCGTAACGAATGTAGATTACGAGCAGGGAATGTTCTCCTCAGTTCAGGTCGGAGTGGAAGCCATGGAAGGACAGGATGCCTTTTTTGTCCTGCCAGTAGATATTCCTCTGATACGCCCCGCCACCATTAAGACGCTGCTCAACGCCTGTAAATCGAAAAAAGTGATCTATCCGGAATTTGCCGGAGAAAAGGGACATCCCCCACTCATCGCCGGAGAATTGCGCAACGAGATTCTCCGCTCCGATGGCAGCGGCGGGCTGGCCGCCGTGCTGGAGAAATCTTCCAGCCTTAACGTGAAGGTGTGGGACCGCCATATCCTGCACGACGCCGACACCCCGGAGGCCTTTGCCGACCTCGAAAAGCGTGCGGCCCGCCATGATATTCTCACCCCCGGGGAGGCAGATATCCTTGCCGAAACAGCAATGCCGCCCCAGCTTGAAGCCCACTGCCGCCTTGTAGCTAAACTCTCCCTTGCCCTTGAAAAAGGACTGCGCCAGGGTGGCGCCAGGGGCCTTGACCAGGAGTTACTCTACGGCTCCGCACTGCTGCACGACATCTGCAAAGGACAGTCACATCACGCCATTGAGGGAGAAAAATTTCTGGATTCCCTCGGCCTGCAGCGCATGGCTGCAATAGTCAGGGTACACGGTCATATAGAACCACCGGAAGGTGGTCTTCTAGGCGAAAAAGAGATTGTCTGCCTCGCTGACAAGCTGGCGCACGGCAGCAGCCGTGTCGCCCTGCAAGACAGGTATAAAGAGAAATTACACGAATATAAAGGCGATAAAGAGGCGTGCCACTGGATCAGACGCCGCCTTCAGCAGGCCGAGCAAATGGCTGAGCTTTGGGAAAAATCCGCCGGGGTAGAGTTGGAACCCTGGCTGAAATCAGAGGAGTTATCATTATGAAGCAGAGGAAGATATACCTTCTGCGCCACGGCGCTATTGAAATTCCGCAACCTAAACCCTTTATCGGCCAGATGGAACTGCCTCTCACGGATGAGGGCCGTGAGCAAATGAAGAAAAGTGGGGCGTGGCTGAAAGACAAAGAGATTCAATGCATCATCACCAGTCCGGCTGGTCGCTGCAGAGAGAGTGCGGATATCGTGGCAAAAGAGGTGGGTGAACAGCCGATTGAGGTCCTCAACCAGTTGCAGGAGATCAACCTTGGCAAGTGGGAAGGGATGACGGTCGCCGATGTGCAGCGCTTCTTCCCCGGAGCCTACGAGGCGCGGGGCCGCAACTTTGACCAGTATCGCCCTTCCGGTGGAGAGAATTTTCAGGACCTGCAGGTACGGATTCATCCCGCCTTTATCAACCTGACCCGACAGAAAGAGGGGAATATCGCCATTATTGCCCATGCCGGTACCAACCGAGTCCTGCTCTCAAAGCTCTTGCAGATGCCCATCAAGGGAATTTTCAACCTTGATCAGACCTGTGGCGGGGTAAATGTCATTCGTCAGAGCGGTGAAAAATTTCATGTGGAGATGATCAACTACGTCCCGCAGTAATCCTCCGCCATTGAAGGGAACCCTGAAGTCTCTCCTGTAATTTCTGCAAGCCCGAGGGTATCGTCACACGATACTTCGGGCTTTCCTTTTTCCCTCTCCACAGGCACAAGTTTCCATTTCAACCTGTTAACGAAATGTGCGGAAATTTGCGCCGTTGAAGGCGAAAAATCTGTTTTTTTTGTATACCTGACATGCTGAGATTAAAAATGAAACCGAAAAGGACGGAAAAAACATTTGAGACAAAGATTTTTACTCTTCGCGCCCTTCGCGGTAAAATTCTTTGTCTTCTGGGTACCCTTTACTCTTTGCAACCTTCGTACCCTTCACTGGCAGGTCAGCCTGGGAAGGGTACGGTGCAGTAAAGCCGTCAGTAACAGGAACCCGCCGCGAAGTGGCTCACGCAGAAAACGCGTGCCCACCGCAGGGGAAAAACTCAACGCAGTCTCAGCGCGACTCCCGCAGCCGGAAAACCTCAACCCTTGCGGGAGGAATGTTGAACAGAATGGTGCGGAAGTGAAGGGAATCAAAGGCAGCGTGAAGTGGCCCCCGGCCACTCAGACGATAGGTAAACTGAATGAGAAGGGCATCGGCGGCGAGCATGGAGTTGATCTGACAAATAATGTTTTCCACGACCACCTTCGGAAGTGAAAGCAGGGGCAATCCGGAGACCACGGCATGAACCCGCGGGGAACCAGGAATCTGGCTGTAACAGAAAGCGGCATCCCCCTGAATTACCTGCACCTTCGAGAAGCGTTTACGCAGCAGATCGGCAAGGGAAGGGTTCTGTTCTACCACCACCAGCTGTTCCGGCGGCACACCCCGTTCAAGCAGCGCGGAAGTAATTCGGCCGGTACCGCCGCCCAGCTCTATGACAACACCATCTACCGGCAGCGGCACCTCAGCCGCCATCATTCTCGACAACATCTTCGAACTCGGCACACAGGCCCCAATGGTACGAGGGCTCCTCGCCAGTGCCCCCATGAACGCGGCACCAGATATCGCCGGGGCGATCATGCGGCGGACAACCGCCTCACCGGGACGACGGCCAAGGATAACAGCACGCATCCGCCGACGAAAACAATGAGGGTTGGGAAATTCTCTTTTGTGGAAAGGAAGTGGATTGGTCATGTAGTTATAAGGAGTGGGGAATGAATTCCAACATTATGTCAGGTTCCCCAAAAAGCAGATTCAACCTACACCATTCCCGATCTCTTTTCCAAGAAACAATAGTGAAAGAGTCTCTCTCCCTCAACTAAAAGTCCAGAGGTGAAAAGTTAGAAGGAAAAACTGCCTCAATGGAACAAAGTTATTTTATAGAACATATCTCCGGGCACTTCTTATCGGAGGACATCGAATAATCGTTCATCTTCTTCGTTACAGTCAAGAACTTATCCTCCGACAAAGCGAGGAACGAGACGTCAAGGTAAACACTATACTCCGATGTTAAAGTGATGCCTGCGGTAAATTTTCCTCTGTCCCTCGAATATAAACGAAATACAAGCTGTTTCAATGTCCCCGGGTGTCAGAAAGATGAAGAGCAGGGCAAACCAGAAGAGGAATTCGTTCATAGCAGGAATTGAGAATGGATCCCGGTATCAACTTCAGGACCTCGTCAAGCATCCAAAGTTAAGAAGAAACCTGGAAAAGACAGCCCATCTCCCGCTTCCTTTTGCGTCGGTCAGCAACACGGCGACGGTCATTTTGCGGCTGACAGCAGTCTTTCTCCCCTTTCCGCCGTTCTCAATTTTTCTTTCCTTCATCAGGTACTCCGCGCCAGCTCTTCTCCTCCCCGTTGAGGAGTCGCCTGATATTCTCATGGTGTTTGAGTATAATGAGCAGGGCCACAAGGAGGGCAGCACCGATAACCACCGGGGGGGCATCAAGGATCCACAGCCAGACCGGCAGCAGTCCCGACGCGAGGACGGAGCCAAGCGAAACGAAGCCGGACACCAGCACTGCCCCCACGAAGACTCCGAGACTGATGCCAACAGCCGGAAGTGACAACACGAGAAAAACTCCAAGCGCAGTGGCCACTCCCTTCCCCCCCTTGAAACCAAGAAAGCAGGAAAACATGTGCCCAAGCACCGACATCACCCCGGTGAGGACAATAATCAACTCGCGATTCCCATATTCTTCAGTCAGCAGCAGAGAGGCAAGCAGTATCGGCAGACTGCCCTTGAGCACATCACAGACCAGCGTCAACACACCAAACTTTACACCCGCAACCCGGTTAACATTGGTGGCGCCGATATTTTTACTGCCCTGCAGACGTACATCGACCCCCGCCATACGGCCGATCAACAACCCGAAGGGAATAGATCCGACAAAATAGCCGACAGCAGGCAGCAACAGAGAAAGCAGTGAATACATGACATTACTCCGGATTGAAGTTAAACCATAAACAAGAGACCTGAAAAACTGTCTGGAAGGATTTTTTCATAACAATTTCGGTGGGTTGTCAAGCTTTACCGCGAAGTGTTTTGAGAGTAAAGATATAATACCAGAGACGTTTTTTACTGACCAAAGAATGCGGATGGACAAATAGAATGATAAATTGATTCCATTGCAGAGACGTCTGTTGTGGAATGAGACACCCGTTGTGCTAAAGACGCCCAAATTGGTCGTCTCTATAAAGACCTTTTTCTTTTTCCGGCCTCCTGCTTCACTTTTTTCGTCCTTCCCGCCTGAAAATTACAAAATCTTTATTCTCAAATGCTTTTGCCTTCCTTCGCGTTCTTTAACATTCTTGCCGTTTTCATCGAGATGAACTCGTTGTTCTTCAATGGTTTTTGTTTTCCACGATTTTTTCAGGCAGTTACATTTTTTCAGGCAGTTACCCAACCGGCAGACTCGCATCAGAGGTTCTTCTATCGTATGCGCCGGACACACCAGTACTTTGAATTCCAGTAGCCGCCATAGCCGTCCGCCGGCTGCAGGGAGGCGATGGAGACCCCCTTTGACGACGAGACGTGCATAAAACGGGAATTGCCGAGGTACATCCCCACATGCTTGACCTTATAGCCCGTTCGGAAGAAGACCAGGTCACCAGGCCGCAGCTCCTCCCGTCGGAGTTCCCTGCCATAGTGTACCATTTCGACAACTGTGCGCGGCAGATTTGTTCCGAGCAGAGAGCGCACCGCCTTCTGCATGAAGGCTGAGCAGTCCAGCCCGTCCCGGCCATCCTTACCCAGCCGCCAGGGAACCCCCTTCCAACTGTTATAAAAATCTGCCATCTGTCGCTCGAAGAGGCTTTCCGCCTCCCCCTGGCACGGATAAATTTCCTCTTGCGGCGCATGGCACATCTGCTTTCCCGCACAACCGCTCAAGGTAAACGCAACCACCACGGCGAGTAGAATCACCGTAAGCCCGCTCTGCGGGCAGAACTTCTTCAACATTATTTTCCTCTTCCTCGCGGGAGCAGAGTCCCTGTCGGACCCTCTGTCATTCCCTCCATAAAATTCAGCTCGCGCCCTGCCGCGCGCCCCGACACATATCCAACCCTGTTTAAGCCTCCCCGCGCCACAGTGGTTCGCAGACGCGGATAACACCACTGTACATACTCTGCGAGGCAGTGGTCAGCGAGAACTACCAGCGCAGCCTCTTCGGGCGTCTTCCTTTCTACACCCGATGCCGCCTCTCGCTGAAGTTTCATTTTATCAGAAAAACCCTGAACTACACCAACAAAATAACCTCCACGCTGAGAACGGGACAAACGTCCGAGTGAAACACGGTCGCGCTGCCACAGTCGAGCAACATGATTTTCGATAAATCGCCAGCAATACTCCCCCACTTTCACATTCTCCGGGCGACCAAGAATATCGACCGCCATGGAGAACATACCGGACGCCGCATCAAAACTGTGCAGCAGGATAACCTCCACCGGAAAATTTTCCCGAATCATCGCCCCGAGAAAGCGCTGCCAGCGGGCCACGTTCCGCCGGTGCAATAAAAGACGAGTACGCACATGGCGAACCTCTTTAGCCCCCGGATCAATGCGTTCGAGGTGATATTTTATCGAGAGTTCCTGCGCCCGGGCCAGTGCCAGTTCCGCCTCATGGGGATTGTCGGAGCCAGCAAGGGCGAGCAACTTCTCCACCCGGCTAAAAATCCTGCTGAAGGGACTGTCTCTCCCTTTTCGCCACGCCTCCGCATCCTCAACAATGCGCCGAAGATTCACCCTCGCCCGCCGGTAAGGCAGCTCAACCCGCAGCAGTTCACAGGCCTCCTTAAAGCCCGCACCGTGGCAGCAGCCCGCACTTCCCGACAACAACTCCGGCCGCTCACTCACCAGCTGGTGCGCCATCTCATGACGGAGCACCTGCTCCACCACCGTCCACGGCCAGGCGAGCATCAATTCCTCACTGATGCTGAGGGTACGGCTCTCCGCCTGCCAGGAGCCGTAACAACCACCCCCCGTAAGCACAAAAACCGGCGTTTCCAGCTCCACTTCGCACTGATGACAGGTGTTGGCCCAACTCTCCGCGAGGTAGAGGCTGCGAAGCTCTTTGAGTTGATTTTCACGGGATTTGAACGATTTCATGGGTCACTTTCTCTGCGGATGCCACATGGTTTTTATAGAACGATGCAAGGGGACATCGAATAATCGTCCATCTTCTTTGTGACCACATTTATCCTCGGAGGTACGCGCTATACTCCGATATCAATCAGATGTCTGCGCTAAATTTTCTCCTGTGCCTCGAAGATGAACGAAATACACGCTGTTTCAAGGTCCCCGAAAGGCACTCTGTCTTTCTGATCTCTTCTGAAAAAGAAAACAAGCGGTAAGAAAAAACAACACTATACCGCTAACCATGAAAAAAATCACCGGGCGTCTCATTGCCAGTCGATCAAAAAATACCCGCAGACCCGCAACGGGGAGTGGAACATCAAGGTCATTGATGACCCGCCTGGTGCATGGACAGGGCCAGGAGGGTGATCCACAGGCAGGACTGCTGCAGAAGATTCCGCCCACCGATGACGAGATCGTCGAGGTCATGGGTCACGAAATTTTCCATGTTGTCGCCAGCCACACGGCAGGGGAAAGGTCCTGGGACGCTGTTCCCACTGTTGCCGTTGCTGGAGTCTCTGCTGGTCCTGGTGACCGCGGAAATGCCGGATTACATTGATAATGTCTACACGCCCAGTGTATAAGATAAAGACACAACCGTTACCGCCGTTAAAAAGCGTAAAGAAGCAGATCGCTGATACGCACGACGGCTGCCGCAAAAAACTACACCTTCATGCATATGCATATTGTAACCACCCATAAAAATACTGACTTTGACGCCCTTGCCTCAGTCATCGCGGGCACCCTCTTCTACCCGGGAGCTGTGGGCGTCATTCCCTCTTCAGTCAACAGAAATGTCGATCAATTCCTCTCCACCCACAAGAGTGCCTTTAACCTCATCGGGCCGGAAGATGTCGATTTCGAGGCGATAAATCGTCTCACAGTAGTGGACACCAATCACTGGTACCGCCTTGATCGCATGGAGAAACTGCGCGGTCGTGACGGGCTGCACATTGATCTCTGGGACCATCACATGACAACACGGGGAGACATCTCCGGCGACCTTGAATACCGCGAACAGATTGGAGCCACCATAAGTCTCTTCATGCGCGAGATGCCACAGGAGCACCTGCGTAACCTCTCACCGCTGGAGTCCACAGTCTTCCTCATCGGTCTCTATGAGGACACTGGCCACCTCACCTTTCCCACCACCACCCCTGACGACGCCCGCGCTGCAGCCTTGCTTCTTGAACACGGTGCCGACCTCAACGTTGCCCGTTTCTTTCTCAACCCACCCTATGAGAAAGGCCAGAAGGACGCCTTTTTCAAGATGATGCAGGCAACCCGCCGCATCACCATCCACGGCCATTCAGTGGGCTTTCACCGCATTTCCATGCGGAGCAAGGTGCCCGAGCTGGCTGAGGTGGTCAGCCTCTGCCGTCAGGTGATGGGGGTGGAAGCCATCTTTGGGATCTACGATCTCGGCAATTACCATACCATTATCGGGCGCAGTACAGTGGAGGCGATTGATATCGGAAAAATTCTCGGTGAGCTCGGCGGCGGAGGCCACCCGGGGGCGGGTTCCGCATCGGTAAAGAATGAGAGTACAACCCCAAAAGAAAGTGAAAAGAATATTGAATCTTTGCTGCTGCACAATACTGCCAGCCAGATTACCATCGCCTCAATTATGTCTTCCCCGGTCATCTCAGTACCACCGGACACCACCATGGAAAAGGTGAAAAGAATCATGGATAAGCAGGGAGTTCGGGGCCTTCCGGTGATGGAGGGGAAGAGGATATGTGGCATCATCGTCCTCTCCGACCTGAAACGGGTAAAGAAAACAAAACAGTGGCAGGCACCGGTAAAGGCTTTCATGACCCGCGATATCACCACTACCACGCCGGATGCCTCACCAATGCAGGTGGCGCGCATCATAATAGACCGCGAAATCGGTTATCTGCCTGTAATCGAGAAGGGTGAGGTGCTGGGCATAGTTTCCCGCACCGACCTGTTGGGGTGGTTTTATCACATGCAGCCGGAGTCTCTTGCCACAGAGCTGAAAAAAAACGCAGTGCCCAGCCTGACGTAGAGAATGGAATCGGAGAAATTTATGGATCCATTGAAGAACCAGTCTTTCGCCCATCTTCTTTGTTACAGTCAAAAATTTATCCTCCGACAAAGCGAGGAAAGAGACGTCGAGATATCTTCATGGCTGTAATAAATTTCCTCCTGAGCCTTGAGTATGAACGAGATACAAGCATTCAAGGGACCCTTATGTCACATTATTATCATAAGTACTTGACATCTCTCCTCACTTTTGTTAGAAAACCGAACTTCATCGTTGCATTAGTGAGCGGGAATAACTCAGTGGTAGAGTGCAACCTTGCCAAGGTTGAAGTCGCGAGTTCGACCCTCGTTTCCCGCTCCATTTCTTCTTCTCTGCAGTTTTCTGTTTTACAAATTCTATTTATCAGTTTGATCTTCCACCCCAAAAGAGCCCGGATTCAGGTTGTTTTCCCACCAGCAGCATCTCAAAATGTCATTATATCTTTACTCTTCGCGTTCTGCGCGTCCTTCGCGGTAAAATTTTTTGTCTTTTTCCGTAACTTTTTGAGAATTTGCCCAGTATTTTAAAAAATTTATCTGCCCTCCCAGCAATTCACCAAAAGCGAAAAGCATATAAAACTTCTCAAAAAGGAGAACACCGTGAAATATCTGCACGCCATGATCCGAGTGCTCGATCTCGACAAATCCCTCGATTTCTATGAAAACAAACTTGGTCTGCAGCAGACCAGGCGCAAAGATTTTGATGAGGAACGCTTCTCTCTCATCTACCTCGCCACCGCAAAGGGAGAACCGGAGGTAGAACTCACCTGGAACTGGGATGAGAAGAAACCGTACAGTTGTGGCCGCAACTTTGGCCATCTGGCCTTTGAAGTAAATAACATCTATGACTTCTGTCAGAAATTGATGGATGACGGAGTCACCATCCTGCGACCGCCGCGGGATGGGAATATGGCGTTTATCCGTTGCCCGGATCAAATCAGCATTGAGCTGCTGCAAAAGGGAGACGCTCTGCCTCCGGCAGAACCCTGGAAGAGCATGGAAAATACAGGGGAATGGTGAAAACCAGGGAGGGAGCAGCTCTCAGCAATTCATGAGACCTGTGCGGGAGATGCTTTGCAAAATTTCCCGCAGAGAACTCACGGATGACACAGCCCCCTCAGTGTTGGTCACAAAGCAAGACGGCCATCGGAAAATTTTTCCGATGGCCGTCTTTTCTTCTGCAGCAACGTCCAGCCCTCTTCAGGCAACACTCTTTTCATACTCGCCATCTACCGCCTGCGGATTCCCCCTCGCCGCCGCCACCGCAAGTCGGTCACAGCGCTCGTTGAGGGGATTGCCAGCGTGTCCCTTCACCCAGTAAAACTGCACCTCCATTCCCTCCACCAGTGCCAGCAGATGCGCCCAGAGGTCAGGATTGAGCGCCGGCTCACCGTCGCTCTTCTTCCATCCCCTCTTTTGCCATCCTTTCGCCCAGCCACGGGTGATACCATTGACGAGGTAGCTTGAGTCGGAGTGGAGACAAACAGGCCTTCCGCACTCCGCCACTTCTTCGAGGGCAACAAGAGCAGCGGTCATTTCCATGCGGTTGTTGGTGGTCAGACGAAAGCCACCGGAAAGCTCACTCCGGTCACCATCCATCTCAATAACAACCCCGTAACCGCCGGGACCCGGATTATTGATACTCCCCCCATCGGTATAAATCAGCACTGCGTTTTCAGCCCTGGGAGGTTTTACTGCCCTCGCCACCGTCTTCTTTTTCTTTGGTTCGGCGAATTTTTTGTTGTAGACGGGATTTTCCAGAAAAGCCTTCGCCTCCGCCTCGGTGGGAAAACTTTTATATTTGGCACCGGCCACGCCCTTCACCTGCTTTTCCGCACTTGGCCAGTCAGTATAAATGCCGATCTCACTGCCGACGGCAACAGCATAAAATTTCTTTTTCGCCATTGTTCCTTTCCCTTTAAAAAAAAGAGCCGGATTCCTCTACAGAATCCGGCTCCCAAAACAGCTCATCCCCACCGGGGAATCAGCAACTGGCTCAACCAATCTTTTTCTTGTCGTCTTTCTTTGTACCAACCGGTTCGCCTTTTTTATCTATCTGACCGGCGATAGAGGAACGGGTAACATCAATCTTTACACCCTCAGCAACCTCAAGGGTAACCACAAGGTCGTTGATGTCGACGATGGTACCAATCACTCCACCAGTGGTGACAACACGGATCCCCCGCTTCAGAGAAACAAGGAACTGCTGATGGAGCTTTGCCGTCTTCTGTTGCGGACGGATAAGCAGAAAGTAAAAAACAATACCAATCAGGATCAAAGGGACAAACGACCCCAGTGCGTTGGGGGCACCGCCTGCGGCAGCGTCGGCTGCATAAGCAACACCTGTAAACATGAAAGACCTCCTCAGATAAGTGTGGGGAAAATTATAGGGTTAAAGTGTACAAAGATACTCATTCCGTCTCAAGGGCGCTATAGAAATCTTTGCGGAAATCGGCGTAACGGTCTTCCTCAATCGCCCTGCGGATATCGGCCATCAGATGCAGGTAAAAATGCAGGTTGTGGATGGTATTCAGATGACTGCTGAGTATCTCCCGCGCCTGGAAAAGGTGACGCAGGTAGCCCCGGGAGTAGTTACGGCAGGTATAGCAGTCACAACTCTCATCCACCGGCCCCTGATCGTCCTGGAACCGGGCATTCTTGATGCTGATTTTGCCTTTACGGGTAAAGAGCGATCCGTTTCGGGCATTACGGGTAGGCATGACACAGTCAAACATATCTATCCCCCGCCACACGCCTTCTATCAGGTCAGCCGGAGTGCCGACACCCATAAGGTAACGAGAATAGTTCGCCGGCATGTGAGAGGTGCTCTCCTCGGTCATGTCCAGCATCATCTGCTTCTCCTCCCCCACACTCAGACCGCCCACGGCATAGCCGTCAAAACCAATCTCCTGCAACGCCTCTATATGGGCTTTGCGCAGATCGGGAAACATCCCCCCCTGAACAATGCCGAAGAGCAGGCGGTCCCGTTTTGTATGTGCCTCACGGCAACGCGCCGCCCAGCGGGTGGTGAGGTCGGTTGAGTGGACTGTCTCCTCACGGGTCGAGGGACAGGGGATACAGGTATCAAGACACATCATGATGTCGGAACCGAGACACTGCTGCACATCAATGGCAATCTCTGGACTGAGAAACAACTTTGAGCCATCGAGATGGGAACGGAAGGCGGCACCCTCCTCGGTAATTTTGGCGAGTTTCTTCAGGCTGAAGATCTGAAACCCTCCGGAATCGGTAAGAATGGAGCCTTTCCAGTTCATGAACTTGTGCAGCCCGCCAAAACTTTCCACCCGTTTGTGGCCCGGCCTGATAAAGAGATGGTAGGTATTACCGAGAATCACCTGCGCCCCCGCATCAATCAGATTCTCCGGGGTGACGGCCTTCACCGTTCCCTGAGTACCAACCGGCATAAAGACCGGCGTCTCGATAACCCCCTGGCGGGTTCGAAGCTGACCTCGTCGTGCAGCGCACTCCGAAGACGTTTTAAGTAGTGTAAAGGGTGATTGTTCCATTAAATTCTCCTGCGGCAGGGGGAAATCGGGGTAAAATATGGTGTTATTGACATGGTGCCCATCCTACAAAATCAAAAGAGAAACTTACAACAAAAACAGGATGATCAATTGCTTTTTTGGAACTTCTCGAAAAAACGTGGAAAAGCAAAAGGCGGTAAGGCCTTTTTTTTCACCGCGAAGAACGCGAAGGAAGGCAAACGTTTATATATAATGCCTTTTTTCGCATGTTTCGTGTACTTCACTGGCAAAAAAATCTTTTGTCGTTCCCTCTTTCACAAGGGATTCTGTAGCACACCAGGCATTTCATGCCACAACGGATGCCATCGGATTTTGTTGCCCTGCTTTTCCCGGCCTCCTTTCTCCCTTTTTGTCTTTGTCTTTTTCCACAACTTTTTGAGAAACTACGTTTTTTTGTACGTTCTCAAGAAGCCGTAGACGTATGGATACCTTGAATAATCGCCCATCTTCCTGGTTAATTTAAAAAAATCTTTTTCTCAAATGCTTTTGCCTTCCTTCGCGTTTTTCAGCGTTCTTCGCGGTGAAAAAATTGTCTTACCGTTTTTTGCTTTTCCCTTTCTCCTGTTTCCCCTTTCTACGGGTTTTTGAAAAGGTACCCTTATGGCTGGAAAAAGCGCGAAGCATAAAAAGCACAACCCTGCAGGTTGGCATCATCGGCGAGAATCAATCTGATCGGGAAATCCTCCATCAGGGAGGACATCTTTCCCTTCGCTTTGAAATTACGGAGAAAACCTGAGAAATCAAGGTCCCGGTAGAGGCGGGGCAGGATACCACCGCCGAGGAAGACGCCGCCCTTTGCCAGAAGTTTCAGTGCCAGATTTCCCGCCTCACTGCCGAGGATATCAAGGAAGAGAATCAGTGCTTCACGACAGGCAGGGCAATGGGCAATCGCACCGGAGCTAATGATTGGCGCTTGATCTCCCCCCTGCTGCAGGGCTGTCGAAACCGACGCCAGAGGGACAATACCAAGCTCTTCAGTAACAAAGCGAAAGATTCGACTCAGCCCCGAACCACAGAGGAAAGCCTCATAACTGACATGCTTCATCTCGCGAAGAGTCCATCTGAGAAGTCGCTCCTGCACCTCTCCCTGTGGACCGAAATCGGTATGTCCCCCTTCACTTCCCCGCGCGAAAAAGAGGTCCTCCCCGTGCAACAGCATTCCTTCTCCCAAACCAGTGCCAGGGGCGAGAATTCCGTAAACAGAATCTTTTCCCCCGTGTCCATCCTGCAGGGTCCAGAACGCCTCCTTCGGAAGCACTGCAACGGAGCTGCTGAAAGCAGTGAGGTCATTAATCATCACAAGTCGTTTAACGCCGAGGACCTGCTTAAAATGCTCCGCATCAATACTCCAGGGACGGTTGGTCATCTGGGTAATACGTTCCCCGACGATACCGGCAATGGCAAAACATGCGATCTCAGGAGTGGTGTTTATTGCAGAGAGGTAACGGGAAAAAAGAGTGAGGGGATCTGAGAAGTCGTCGTTGCTGAAACGCTGGCGCTCTTTAAAAGAGAAGCCTTCAGCGGAGAAAAGGGCCAGAGCAACATCGGTTTTGGTGCCGCCGATGTCGGCAACCAGCATCTGCATTTTTCCGCCCATGCCCCCTCCCGAGAGAAGGCCCCTCTCGAAACAGAGGCCAGTTTGAAGATTACTTTTGTTGAGATATGTGCACATCCTGCTGCGGGAAAGGGAAACTGATACCTTTCTCGTCAAAGGTCAATTTAATCTTTTCGGTCAAATCGCACAGAACAGCCCAGTAATCACCAGTCGCCACCCACGGACGGGCAACAATATTCACCGCTGAATCACTAAGTTCCGACACAGCAATCTGCAGTGCGGGTTCAGCAAGCACCCGTTTATCGGCGAGGATCACCTCTTCGAGGGTCGCTTTGGCGAGGCGGATGTCGTCACCGTAACCGATTCCAATTACCAGATCCACACGGCGCCGCGGGTTGGCGGTAACGTTGGTGATGGTGGCATTGCTGATATTGTTGTTGGGAATAATTTTGCGCTGATTATCTGCAGTATTGAGCACAGTATTAAAGACATTGATATACTCTACCGCACCAGATTCACCGCCAACGATGATGAAATCCCCTACTTTGAAAGGACGAAAGAGAATAAGCATCACACCGGCAGAAAAATTAGCCAGCGAATCCTTCAGAGCAAGGCCTACGGCAAGAGATGCGGCACCCAGAATGGCAAAGAAAGAGGTCGTTTTCACGCCGAGTTGCGACACGGCAGCCAACACCACACTGACCAGCAAAGCGTAGTAGATAATTCCCTCGAGGAAACGGATGAGGGTAACATCCACACCCTGTTTCTCCATCATTTTGGTGAAAATTCGTGAGATTTTCCGAGAGATCCACTTTCCGATAAAGAAAATGAGAAACGCGGTCAGTACCTTCCAGACCCAGGGGAGTGCCAGCAAACAAAGCTGCTGGAGTGTCTCCATATCAAACTGTTTCAAGCTGATTTTGTCTAAAAGATTCTGCATTCAAAGTCCTCTCCATCGGAATAAGTGGCTCAGCCACAGAGTTACAGGGGGCAAAGGCCCCCGCAGTTGGTATCAGGAGACATGTTCGGGGCGATCGCCGGTAACATGACGGATTTCCCGTGCTTCAAGACGATTCTCATTTTCAGGATTCCGATACAGCGAAAATTCAAAGATGTTGGACGAATCCAGAAACATGGCATCGTTCACATCCACAGCCTGAGAACAGTGAAAAAAGAGTGTCTCTGGACGGAGTCCCTGCTCAGAGAGTCTGTAATAGCGCATGAAACCGAAGCCTCGATCCGCTTTGTAGCTGACCGCAACTCCTCGCAGTCGACCTTTCAGCTCCTCATCGTTCTCCGGAGAGGTAACAGGGAGCAGGCCGGGAACGAGATAGCCGGAGATGTAGGAATCTGCAGTTTCACGCAACGCATTACTGACATTCTTGAAACCAATGACCTCTACCCGGCAGCCCATATTCTGCAGCGCCAGAACGAGACGGACAAAGTCGCCGTCGCCGGTGAGCAGAATGATTCTGTCGAGATTGCGCGCCTGAAGCAGGGCATCAATTGCCAGATCCATGTCTGCATTAGCCTTTGTAGTCAAAATCCCTTCATCATCAAGGAAATGTTTTACAAATTTTTTGATTACTTTGAACCCGCACTGGCGGATAACATCGTGATAATGGTAGAGTTTTGCCCGATATTCCGGGTCTTTTGTCCGCTCCCGATCTTCGGCAATATAAGAGTTAGCACGAAGGAGCACGGAGTTCCCGCAACCGGCAAGACCGGTAAGCACGTTGTAACGCATGCCGTATCCACCACAGATGCGGATATTTTCTGCATCAACAAAAATTCCAGTTTTAAGCATTGGCCTAGAAATTAAGAAGAGACTTCTTGAAGAAAACGATTCAACGGAAAGACTGATCGTCTTTCCGCCGACAAATTGCACCGAGGGGCAAATTTTTCCCTTATTCCCACTCGATGGTGGCAGGGGGCTTGGAAGAGATGTCGTAGACAACACGGTTGACCCCGCGCACCTCATTGATAATACGGCTGGATATCTCCCCGAGAATCTCCGGAGGGATTCTGCTCCAGTCTGCAGTCATGGCATCAATGGAGTCCACAGCGCGAATCGCGATCACATGCTCGTACGTGCGCCCGTCCCATAACACCAACAGTCTGAATGGGCAGCAGCACAGCAAAACTCTGCCATACCCTGCGGTACCAGCCTGCCCTGCGCATCTCCTCAAGAACAATGACATCGGCCTGACGCAGGATCGCAAGACGCTCGCCGGAGATCTCGCCCATGATACGAATAGCAAGCCCCGGGCCGGGAAAAGGCTGACGGAAAACAGCATCTTCCGGCAACCCCAGCTCAAGCCCCAGCTCCCGGACCTCATCCTTGAAAAGCTCCCGCAGAGGCTCAATCAGCTCAAGCTTCATCACATCCGGCAGACCACCGACATTGTGATGAGATTTGATCGGAGCAGCCCCGCGAAAAGAGACCGACTCAATAACATCCGGGTAAAGTGTTCCCTGGGCGAGGTATTTTACAGCACCGATCTTCTTCGCCTCTTGTTCAAAAATATTGATAAAACCAATGCCAATACGCTTGCGCTTCTCTTCAGGATCCGCGATGCCGTCCAGCTGGCCGAGGAAAAATTCACTGGCGTCTACATCAATAAGATGGAGATCGGTGTGCCTGCGAAAAAAGGAAAGCACCGACTCACTCTCGCCTTCACGCATCAAGCCGTTATTAACGTAGATACAGGTAAGCTGCTCGCCGATGGCCCTGTGAAGCATTGCTGCCACCACCGTGCTGTCTACCCCGCCGGAAAGGGCACAGATAACATGATCAGTCCCAACCCGCTCACGAATTTCGCGCACATTCTGCTCGATAAAAGAAGCCATGGTCCATTTCGGCTTACAGCCACAGATATCGAAGATAAAATTCTTCAGCAGATCAGTACCAATGAGGGTGTGTGCCACTTCGGGGTGGAATTGAACAGCGACGAAAGGCTTTTCCCGGTGTGCCATGGCAGCGTAAGGGGAATTATCGCTGAAAGCAGTGGCTTCAAAGCCTTCGGGCACGACTTCCACCCGGTCACCATGACTCATCCACACCTGATGCCCGGTTCCCTCCAGTTTTCCAAAAAGTCCACCGGTCCTTTTAATGGTAAGATCCGCTTTGCCGAATTCACGCTTGTGCGCTTTTTCCACCCGTCCACCGTGCTGTTGCAGCATCAACTGGGCACCATAGCAAATCCCCAGCACGGGGATACCAAGTTCAAAGATTGCGGGATCACTGTACGGGGCATCCTCCTCATAGACCGAGCAGGGTCCTCCGGAGAGGATAATTCCCGCCGGTTTCAGGGCCTTGATTTTCTCCAGATTCGTGTTGAAAGGGTGTATTTCACTGTACACCTTCTGCTCACGGATACGCCGGGCAATAAGCTGGGTCGTCTGAGAACCGAAATCGAGAATGACAATAGTTTGATTGTGGACAGCCATGTTCGGCTCCTTATGCGCTGTGATAGTTGGGTGCTTCCTTGGTAATAGTTACGTCGTGAACATGAGACTCACGCAGTCCGGCAGGAGAAATACGAACAAACTTCGCCCGCTTCTGCAGCTCGGGAATACTCGCTGCGCCCACATAGCCCATACCGGAACGCAGGCCCCCGAGGAGCTGATAGATGATATCACTGAGAGGCCCACGATAGGGAACTTTACCTTCAATTCCTTCGGGGACGAACTTGGAGGTCGTTGTCACCTCAGACTGAAAGTAACGATCCGCCGAGCCGTGAGCCTGGGCCATGGCGCCAAGGGACCCCATGCCGCGATAGCTTTTGTAGGTCCGCCCCTGATAAAGGAAGGTTGTCCCCGGGGTCTCCTCGGTTCCTGCCAGCAGAGAACCGATCATCACCGAGCTGGCCCCCACGCCGATAGCCTTGACGATCTCTCCGGAATGTTTGATTCCGCCATCAGCAATGATCGGGATATCGTACCTCATCGCCACCTCAACGCTGTTCTTGATGGCAGTAATCTGTGGTACACCCACTCCTGCAACAATTCGTGTGGTACAGATGGAGCCGGGTCCAATACCAACCTTCACACCATCGGCCCCGGCTTCAATCAGGGCCTTTGTTCCCTCGCCGGTGGCCACATTACCGGCAATCACCTGCAGTTGCGGGAAAGCACTTTTTATCCGGCGGACAGCGTCAAGAACACCCCTGCTGTGGCCATGGGCAGAGTCAATGACCACCACATCGACCCCGGCCTGCAGAAGTTTCTCGGCATTGCTCTCAATTGCAGCGCCCACCCCGAGAGCAGCACCCACCAGCAGGCGGCCCCGGGAGTCTTTGGCGGAATTGGGATACTTACGGGTCTTCTCCAGGTCCTTGATGGTAATCAATCCTTTGAGTGCCCCTTCATCATCAACAACCAGCAGTTTTTCAATGCGGTGCTCATGCAGAAGAGCCTTGGACTGCTCCATGGTGATACCCGGTCTGGCGGTGACAAGGTTTTTCGAGGTCATCACATCCCTGACACGCAGACCGCTGTCGGAAACAAACCGAAGGTCACGGTTGGTAACGATCCCCACCAGCCTTCCCCCGTGCAGAACCGGCAGGCCGGAGATGTGGTATTCACTCATGACCTCCTGCACATCCGCCACAGTCATGTCCTCGGTGACGGTCACTGGCTCGGTAATCATTCCAGATTCCGATTTTTTTACCCGTTCAACCTCTCGGACCTGATCCTCAAGAGTCATGTTTTTGTGGATAATACCGATGCCACCTTCACGCGCCATGGCGATGGCGGTGCGGGACTCAGTTACTGTGTCCATGGCCGAACTGACCAGCGGAGATTTCAGTTTAATTTCACGGGTGAGGCGGGTCTCGAGATTCACGCCGTCTGGCAGAACGTCTGAAGCCTGTGGCACCAGCAGTAAATCATCAAATGTGAGTGCAGTTTCTACTTGATCTGGTAACATGTTTCCTCCTTCACATGCTGATTTTCAGGAATTTTTTTAGAGACAGGCGGTGCAGAATTTGGACGAATCCCCTTCGGATTCCCGACACCTGTCGTATCTCTATCGCAGAGATTATATTATAATTTATTGCGGGGACATTGCGCCTCTTGAAGGTAAAAAAGATCGAGAGTGACAAAGAGACACACGAAATGTCACCTGCAGTCGCCACTATGCAGCTGTTTAACAAGGAAAATGCCATGATTCTTGAAATAAATACAGAAAACCCGCAACAGCGCCTCATCGACCAGGTGGTCAGTGAGCTGCGGGCAGGAGCTGTGATAGCCTGCCCTACTGGTACGGGATACGGACTGAGCTGTGATTTGTTTCACGCCCGAGCCATTAAGAAACTTATGTTGTTGAAAAAACGGCCGAAGTACAAGCCCTTTTCCATTATCTGCCATGATCTGAGCGATATCGCCAACTTTGCCCACGTTTCTAATACGGCGTACCGGCTGTTGAAACGAAATCTTCCGGGGCCATATACACTGGTTCTACCCGGAACGAAACTCCTGCCGAAAATAATGGTGACAAAGCAGAAAACTGTCGGTATCCGCGTCGCAGACCAGCCGATCAGTGCCATGCTCACTGCGACCCTCGGCAACCCTCTTGTCAACACCAGTGTGCAGCTGACAAAAGAAGAGGATCCGCTTGCCGAGGCGTGGCAGATTGAGGAACACCTCGGCAATCAGATTACACTTGTCATAGACGGCGGCACGATCTATCCCGAACCATCTTCAGTAATAGACCTTACCACCGACACCCCCATAATAATCAGGGAAGGAAAAGGAGACCTTACTCCATTTCGCTGATAAGGGCTTCTTTCAGCGACTTGCTCATGGTGAAGTGAAGGGTTTTACGCGCCGGGATATCCATAATCTTACCGGTGCGCGGATTCTTTGTTGACCTCGGCTTTCGCTTCCGCACAGAGAAGCTGCCAAACCCGCGCAACTCAATCCTCCGTTCTTCGATAAGCGCCTCAGTCATCGTCTCAAGCATGATGTTTACAGCAAGATCTACATCCTGCTTCTGCATCGAAAGCTCATGACTGACTTTATCTACAATATCTTTTTTCAACATAATCTTTTTTCCTCGTACCGCAGGAACCGGCTGACAGCCAGCCCCGGCAGGAGAACAGGGCATCCGCTTCACAGAAATTTCTGTGAAGCGGAATTTTTTCTACTGTACCCGGGGCATTACTCTTCAGAAGAGTCGTTACCCTCTGCGGCAGCGGCTTTAAGGAGATCACCAAAGGTTGAAGGAGCAGCATCCTGTGCAGCCTGCTCTGCCTTCTTGAACTTCTCTACTGCAGCTTCCTCATCTTCCCCTTCAAGGGTTTTCACTGAGAGACCAATCTTACGATCCTTGGCAGAAACATTGATAACAATAGCCTTCAATGTGTCACCAACCTGATACATCCCGATCGGAGTTTTCACCTTGTCTTTGCTCAGTTCAGAAACATGAACAAGACCCTCGATACCTTCTTCGAGCTTCACAAAAACCCCAAAGTCGGTAACGTTGGTGATTTCACCTTCGACAACCGTCCCTGAGGGATAGTTGTTATAGGCCACCTGCCACGGATCAGGGACGAGCTGCTTGACACCGAGAGAAAAGCGCTCGTGCTCCTTGTCGATTTTGAGGACAACGGCCTCAATGGTCTCTCCCTTGGAGAACTTCTCGCTGGGATGCTTAATGCGCTCGGTCCAGGAGAGATCAGAGACGTGGATAAGACCGTCAATACCCTCTTCGATACCGATAAACACACCAAAGTCGGTGATATTCTTAATCTTGCCTTCAATAACAGAACCCACCGGATAATTGTCAGTGACCAGATCCCAGGGGTTGGGCTGGAGCTGCTTCATACCAAGGGATATACGTTTGGTCTCGGGCTCAATGTTGAGCACCATTACTTCAACCTCATCACCTACGGAAACCATTTTGGAGGGGTGACGCGGCTTCTTCGACCAGGTCATTTCGGAAACATGGATCAGGCCCTCAACGCCCTCTTCCAGTTCAACGAAGACACCGTAATCTGTGATGGAAACAACTTTGCCTTTTGTCTTCTGGTCGACGGGATAGCGTTCGACAACAGTCTCCCACGGGTCAGCGCGAAGCTGCTTGACACCAAGGGATACACGGTCGTGCTCACGGTCATACTTGAGGACCTTGACCTCAAGTTCTTCACCCACTTTATAGAGTTTTGCGGGATGAGAGACACGGCCCCAGGAGAGGTCGGTAATATGACAGAGACCGTCCATGCCACCCATATCGATGAAGAGACCATAATCGGTGATATTGGTGACAGCACCTTTAATGATTTGCCCCTCTTCCAGCTTGCTGCGCATTGCTTCACGCAGTTTATTGCGCTCCTCTTCGAGGATGGCACGGCGGGAGATGACAACGTTATTTCTCTTTCTATTGAACTTCAGCACTTTGAAGTCCATGGTTTCACCAATCAACCCATCAAGGTCCTTGACCGGACGAAGATCAATTTGTGAGTAGGGCAGGAAGGCGGGAACGCCGATATCAACGGACATACCGCCTTTAACACGGCTTTCGATTTTACCGTTGATGGTCTCGTCAGCCTCCTGAATTTCAGCAATTCTCTCCCATACTTTGATGGCGATAGCTTTCTCACGGGAGAGAAGCAGGCCACCTTCATCTTTGCGACGTTCCACAAAGACTTCAAACTGATCACCGATGTTGACGTCTTCGCCCTCTTCCAGACGAAACTCGGAGCGTGGAATGTAACTTTCGGCTTTGTCACCGACGTCAACAAGGAAAAAGTTATCCACAGAACCGATAATGGTCCCCATGGTAACGTCGCCGACAGCGACTACCTTGTTGTTTTCTTCCATTTCAAAGAGCTCTGCAAAGCTGAGTTCTTCGTCGCCCGCGGGGGTTGATTGGTTGGTTTGTTCTGTCATGAAATTGTTATTCCTGTCGATCAGCCGTCACTATGACCCTGACCGGTGTCTGAAGTTTTCCCGCGAGGCGTTGCACCTTCGCGGAAGAATAAGGGGAGAGCACACTGCTCTCCCAATGAATAAAGGATAGATTTTATACCAGGAATCGGGCTAAAAAACAAGGGGAGAGCAGTGTTTTTTCACGCTTTTCCGCCTCTTTTTTTGTTTGAAAAGGAGGCGGGTGAGCGGCCGCCACCATCCCTCGACTGACGCGGACGCCGTCTTTTGTCCGATGATGTTCCTGCCCCGGACCTCCCTCCATCTTTTCTTGCGGGAGCTTTTGCAAGGGGAGGCGGTGTCTCCAGTAACTCTTCTTCCGGAACAACAAAATCGAACTTCTTCCCGATCAAATCTTCAATAGCCGGCAGGTAGAAAGAGCCCTCTTCACAGGCAAAGCTTATGGCCCGCCCTGTTGCCCCCGCCCGGCCGGTCCGCCCGATACGATGAATGTAGTCTTCCGCCTCAAAAGGAACGCTGTGGTTGATCACCAGACGAATATCGTTGATGTGAATTCCACGCCCGGCAACGTCGGTTGCCACCAGCACTTTCACTTTTCCCTCACGAAAGCGTTCAAGGCGGGAAGTCCGCTTATTTTGCGCCACTTCGCCGGAAAGCAGCACGCAGTCTATCGCATTGCGCTTTAAGCAATCGGCAACACGTCGGGCCTCACCCCTCATGTTAGCGAAAATGATCGTCCGGTCCTCGGGATGAGCCTTGAGCACATTATAGATGATGGTGTATTTTTCTTCTTTACTTGCAAGATAAACAATCTCTTCCACCGTACCTGAAGTAGCCTGCTCCGGCTCGGCATCCACCATTATCGGAGCAACACACCATTGGCATGCGAGACGTCGTACAGCTTCAGTAATGGTGGCAGAAAAGAGCAGAGTCTGCCGCTTTTCCTTCTGGGGCAGACGCCCGACGATACGCCGCACATCGGGAATAAAACCCATGTCGAGCATACGATCAGCCTCATCAATAATGAGAACTTCGCAGGGGCTGAGATCAACCACACCCTTGCCGATAAAGTCGAGCAGTCTCCCCGGAGTAGCAACGAGCAGATCGCAGGGACCCTCCTTGAGGAGATTCATCTGTTTCTGATAATCCACCCCCCCGAAAACTGTCCGCACTTTTATATTACAGTATTTCCCGAGGTCCCTGGCATCTTTGCCAATCTGAATGACCAGCTCACGGGTAGGGACGATTACCAGCGCCCGCGGAGCGCCATTACGAGCTTTTCCACTGCGTTTTTCGGCAAGCAGACGGGTAAAGGTGGTAATGAGGAAGACAGCAGTCTTACCGGTTCCGGTATTTGCCTTGCCAACCAGGTCCTTTCCTCCGAGACAGTCGCTTAAAGACTGCTCCTGCACCGGAGTACAGTATTGAAACCCAAGGTCAGCAATGGCATGCATCACCTCATCCGGGATATCAAAGTCATGGAATCGCCCCTTCCCTTCTTCCGGGGAGACCACAAAGGATTCCCGGTTCCACAGCGGTTTCGCCTCTTGTGCCGGATGGCTTTTTTTCAGCCCGGGCCGCTTCACCGGCCGTTCTGCCGACAGGCTCTGTACAGCCTCCTGGCTGCCCTGCTCTGCTGTGGAAACCTGCACCTCCGCTTCCCGGCCGGCCTTCTCTTTAAAATCAGCGGGATGCTGGAGCCTTCGACCGTTGGCGAACAGTGTTTTTTTCATGAACTATCCTGTAAAAAAGAAACCGGGCCGTCTGTTGAGACGACCCGGAAGAGAAATATAACGAGAAGCTTTTACTGCTTATTTTCCTGCCAGCCGCAACTCTTCCATCCACGCGCCGAATAACTCTTCATATTCAGGAATGGCCTTGCGCAGCAAGATTGAGATATACTTCACCTCCCTGCTGTTAACCGTCAGATTGACGGACAGGGTGAGAGCTTCAAGATCATACATTGTCGTGCAATTATCACCAACCAGCACATAGAAAATATTCCGCCGTCTCGACATCGGCAAACTACACATGTAATTATGGAATTGAGAATTTTCAAGGTCTCCCTTCTCATAATCAGTGTGCATAAACACCAGTGAATAGGATGCAAAATACATTACAGAGAGTGCCTCTTCCACACTGACAGCCTCTTCCACCTGATAACCGAGGTCCTCTACAGACTTGATCAACTCTTTCTTTTCCTTGATATCGGGGAAAAGGACCAGGGCTCGCGGTACTCCGTCGATATTTTTGTCCTCATCCACCACCCCCCGGGTAAGCCAGTCGAGCGAGGGAGCTCCCGGAGGCCGAACCGCAAGCTGCGGAGCTTTCCGCCGGGCATCCTTTTCAAAAGCGCCCTGCCCCCCGCCAGCGACAACGGTTTCGCTCAGAGAAAAAGTTTCTTTACAGTTGCCACATTGTATTTTGATGGTCTTCCCGACAGGCAGGTTCTTGAGATTATTTTCAATCCCGTCATCCAATTTTAACTGCGCTGGGCAGTTCGGGCACTTTACAATCATTATTTTATTTCTCCTTTCTTACGCCTGCGACTGTCTACCTGTTTCTCTTCTTCCATGCTCAAATCGGTAAGAGAAAAGGTCAATTCCCCACGTCCAGCCTTGATCTGATCGAGACCGCGGTTGAGCAAGGACCGCTGAGAACAGTAGGTAACAGCACTTTTTTCGGTAATAAGTCCCTGAGAATAAAGTTCGAGCAGATGTTGATCGAAGGTCCACATCTGCAGGGCCCCCCCCTCCTCAATAATGTTGTAATAGGTCTTGTCTTCGGTCTCGCCGTTGAGAATCAGGTTTTTCACCCGCAGACTGGTTCGCATAATCTCCATGGCGGCAATTCGCCCTCCACCAACCCGTGGCAGCAGACGCTGACTGACAACCCATCGAATGGTATCCACAAGACGGCTGCGGATCTGACTCTGCTCTTCCCGGTCGAACATGGAGATGATCCGGTTCATGGTTTGACCTGCGTCGATGGTATGCAGAGTAGAGAGAACAAGGTGCCCCGTTTCTGCAGCGGTCAAAGCAATTTCCATGGTCTCCCTGTCACGCATCTCACCAACAAGGATAACTTTCGGTGCCTGCCGCAGAGCAGCCCGCAGACCGTCGGCAAAGGAGTCAAAGTCATTGCCCAGCTCACGCTGATTGAAGGTCGCCTTCTTCTGGTCGTGGATATACTCTATAGGGTCTTCGAGGGTGACAACATGCACGGCCCTGTTTTCGTTAATTTGATTGAGCAGGGCAGCCAGCGAAGTCGTTTTCCCTGTACCGGTGGCACCAGTGAAAAGGATAAGTCCGTTGATCTCATTGCTCATCGTCATGAAAGACTCGGGGAACTGCATCCCGGTGATGGTCGGAATCGTTGTTTCAAGCTTCCGCAGAACAGTGGTCAAATAGCCCTTCTGGGTAAAAATGTTAACCCGGAAACGGGCCCGGTCACCGAGGTGATAGGAGAGGTCACAGGAACCGGTCTTGACAAGATTCTTGAGCATCAGCCGGTTATTGCCGATCAGATTGAGGGCAAAGACCTCAGTCTGAAATGGAGTAAGTTCTCCTACGGGCGGCTCCATATCCACAGGTACGAGCACCCCGTCTGACTCCACCTGCAGGCTTTTCCCCACAGTAATGTTCAGATCCGAGACATTTTTATATGCCTCAAGCATCCGTGCAATCCAGTAGTCAATTTCGTTCTTTTTCATCTCTTCTCCCTGAAAAAGTATACAATACAGAGGGTAAAGGTTGTATATTGTCTTCTAATCTTTTTTTCTTAGTAGAAAAATACAGTTTCCCCCTGTTTTTTTCTACTTTTTTCTTTTATTTATGTAATAAAGCTTTTTTTCTGGAGTAAAATATTATGTCCATACCACGCAGGAGTGCCACCACAACTCAGGGCCGAAAAATGGCAGGTGCACGCAGTCTCTGGCGAGCAAACGGAGCAAAAGAAGAGCATTTTGACAGACCGGTGATCGGCATTGTCAACTCCTTCACCCAGTTTGTTCCCGGGCATGTCCACCTGCATGAGATTGGCCAGCAGGTAAAGCAGATTATTGAAGGACGGGGTTGTTTTGCCGCCGAATTCAATACCATCGCCATTGATGACGGCATCGCCATGGGTCACTCCGGGATGCTCTACTCTCTCCCCTCCCGTGATCTTATTGCCGACAGTGTGGAATACATGTGCAACGCCCACACCGTGGATGCCATCATCTGCATAAGCAACTGTGACAAAATTACCCCCGGCATGCTGATGGCCGCCATGCGCCTCAATATTCCAGCAATCTTTGTCTCCGGCGGTCCGATGGAAGCCGGCGTTGACGGCGACAAACGCTACGACCTTATTGATGCCATCATCCTTGCCGCCGACAATAACGTCAGTGAAGAGGAGATTCACAAGGTTGAACGCTGTGCCTGCCCCACCTGTGGTTCCTGCTCGGGAATGTTTACCGCCAATTCAATGAATTGTCTCACCGAGGCACTCGGCATGTCCCTGCCAGGCAATGGAACCATCGTTGCCACCCACAGAAATCGGTTGCAGCTCTTTGAAACCGCGGCAAAACGTATTGTTGAGATGGCCGACGCATATTATGAGCATGAAGATACCTCAGTACTGCCCCGCAATATCGCCAGCAAGGCAGCCTTCCTCAACGCCATGACCCTCGACATCGCCATGGGTGGCTCCACCAATACCGTTCTCCATCTGCTTGCGGTTGCCCGCGAGGCAGAAGTTGACTTCACGATAAGTGATATTGACATCCTTTCCCGCCGGGTACCAAACCTTTGCAAGGTTGCCCCCAGCTCAAGTTATCACGTGGAAGATGTCAACCGCGCCGGCGGCGTCATGGGCATTCTCGGGGAACTTGATCGCGGGAATCTTCTTGATACGTCGGTACATCGTGCCGACGGCAGCACTCTCAAAGAAGCCCTGTATAAATGGGACATCCGCCGGGAAGGACACAGTACCGACGCGGAAACTCTCGCCAGCTCTGCTCCCGCACACTCCACGCGCAACCTGATCCTCGGCTCCCAGGCAAGCGTCTTCAAAGAACTTGATCTCGACCGCACCGGCGGCTGTATCCGGGATATGGAACACTGCTACGACAAAGAAGGGGGGATTGCCGTCCTCTTCGGCAACATTGCCGAAAAAGGCTGTATCGTCAAGACAGCAGGTGTAGATCCTTCTATCTATGCCTTCTCCGGAGCTGCGGTGGTATGCAACTCTCAGGAGGAGGCTTGTGACGCCATCCTCAGTGGCAAAGTGAAGGCGGGAGACGTGGTTGTCATCCTTTATGAAGGTCCCCGCGGCGGACCAGGAATGCAGGAAATGCTCTACCCGACCTCCTACCTGAAATCAATTCATCTCGGCAAGGAGTGTGCCCTGATCACCGATGGGCGTTTCTCCGGTGGAACCTCGGGCCTCTCCATTGGCCATGTCTCTCCTGAAGCTGCTGCGGGCGGAGCTGTGGGTCTGCTCCGCAACGGAGATATTATTGATATTAACATTGAGAAACGCAGCATCAATGTTAACCTGAGCGATACTGAGCTTGCCGAACGACGCAAAGCTGAAGAAGCAAAAGGAAAAGAGGCATGGACTCCCGTCGGTCGCGACAGGGTGGTCAGCCGGGCACTCCAGGCCTACGCCCTCTTCGCCAGTTCTGCAGATACCGGAGCAGTACGCAGACTCCCCGGCGAAGAATGATCCCGCGTCTTCAAGGTTTCCACAAACCATCTCCGGCACTGTTACTGTGTCGGAGGTGGTTTAATTGTCTTTTGCTCTTCTTCTGCCTGCTCCTCTCTCTTTTCCCTCCCTGCTGTCTTTATTCTTCCTCTCATTTTCGCCAACAAATCGTCCCGTCGCCAGAAGAGCAAAAAAAGCCATTCAAACACCATTGACCGGGGTCGGTAATTGTGTAAAGTGAATTCTGGGCCCCTTGGATACTCAGCCTTTCGCCCATCTTCTTTGTTACAGTCAAAAAGTTATCCTCGGAGGGAAGCGTTAGACTCCGATATCAATCATGGCTCTAATAAATTTCCTCCTGCAACTCGCATATGAACGAAATACAGGAGTATTCAAGAGACCCTTTAATTACACGTCTTATCGTGAAAGACTAAAGCTGCTAAAAAATAATTATCCCCTTATTTTTCACATCACACATGCCGCAAATTACCCGCACCGAATTCCTCCAGCTGCTGAAAAATCCTCCTGCAGGAAAAGATGAAAAAGCCATGCCCGACCCGCGGCAGTGCCGAATTTTCCTTTTTTTCGGCGAACGGTACCTCTGCCGCCAGAGTGCGGCTCAACTGCAGGAAGACCTTGCCACAACCGGCCTGCTCAACCTCAATCCCGTCGATGGAGACAACGAGGAGCCGACGACCACCCTTGCCCGCATGCACAGCTACAGCCTGCTGCCCGGCCGCCAGCTCTATTTCGTCACCGACAGCCGTCTCTTTCACTCCAAAACCATCCTCGACACCCTCTGGGAGAAGGCAGCATCTGCCAATGCAGAGAACAAACCCCGTATTGCCCTGAAAAATCTGCGCGCCCTCGTCGAAACGGCGGAGCTTCCCATCGACACGCCCACACCGCTCTCAGAACTCACCGGGCCCCGGTGGAAAAAGATCTTCGGTTTCGACAAACCGGCTGAAGAGCTGAGCTGGGCAGACTCCGTCCTTTTTCAAAGCCGGGACGAGGTGAAAACCGGCGGGACCTCCCCCGCAGAACGCTATCTGCAGAGTTTCCAAAAAGGGCTGCCGGCGGAGACCCTGTTGATTCTCACGGCAGAGACAGTTGACAAGCGCCATAAGCTCTTCACCTGGATCAAAAAAAATGCCTTCGTCATAGACTGCGCCCTTGCCGCAGGGGCCAGCAGGGCCGCAGAAGAATCTCAGAAAGAAGTCCTGCGGGAGATGATGCTCTCCACCCTTGGTGAGTTCGGCAAGAAGATTGACAACCAGGCCATCGATTTCTTTTTCGACCGCGTCGGCAGCCATCCAGTGGCAGTGGTAATGGAGACAGAGAAGCTGGCACACTATGTCGGCGACCGCCAAACCATCACGATGGCAGATCTTGACGCCATGGTCAGCCGTAACCGCGAAGACGCCATTTACGAGCTCACCGGAGCCCTCGACAACCGCGACGCAGCTTGCACCTTTGCCATCCTCAACCGCCTCCTTGACCAGGGCGTTCACGGTCTGGCCATCCTCTCCACCCTGCGCAACCACATCCGCAGGCACCTTATCCTGCGCACCATTCAGCTCAACAGCAGCGGCTGGCACCACGGGCTCCCCTTTCGCGAATTCAAGCAGAACTATCTGCCGCCACTGGAGGAAGTGGAGAAGTTTAAACCACACCTCGGCGGTCACCCATATCCTCTTTATCTCAATTTCACCCGTGCGGCCACATTTACTCCGACCTCGCTGAAACAGCGCCTTGGTCTAATTTTAAAGACAGAATACCGCCTCAAAGGCTCCGGTTTGCCGCCGCAGCTTCTCCTTGATGAACTGCTCTTCATCCTGCTGAAGGGCCCCGCCTGAAGCCATTAACAGGCGGGTGCCGCACCCGCCCCGCAGGCACGCCTTGACACAAAGGGAAAATACTGCTTATTGTTGTCACTGGTTGTGATGAAAATTAAGGGCTTCCGGCTGGAGGCCCGAAAAGAAAATACAAATAGAAAAGTATGAGCCCCCCCAATACATACCGCGATGATGAAGTTGCCCTGGAAAAACGTGTCCGCGTAAAAATACCGCGGCTCTACAAGGTGCTGCTGCACAACGATGATTTCACCTCAATGGAGTTCGTTGTCCTCATTCTTGTCGAGATCTTTCACAAGAATAGAGATGAGGCTACCGCTATCATGCTTAATGTTCACACTAAAGGCTCAGGGGTCGCAGGGATTTATACCCGGGAAATCTGCGAATGCAAGATTGATGAGGTTCATGACCTTGCTGAGGAAAATGAATTTCCCCTGCTCTGCACCATGGAACCAGCCTGAATTCCGAGGAGAAAAAAAAATAATGCTCAGTAAAACACTCGAACGCTCACTGATTCGTGCCATTCGCGAGGCAAAAAATCGCCATCATGAATATGTCACCCTTGAACACATGCTCTACGGACTGCTCTACGATGATCTTGCAGCCTACATCATCAGCGAGTGTGGCGGCTCCACTACTTCCCTGAAAGAGATGATTGAACACTTCATGGCTGAGGAAATGCCGCAAATTTCTTCCCCGCCCCGCCGCGAACCGATTCAGACCCGCGCCTTCAAGCGGGTCCTGCAACGGGCCGTCGCCCATGTGCAGAGCTGTGGAAAATCAAAGGTGGACAGCGGTGATGTGCTGGCCGCCCTCTTTGAGGAAAAAGATTCGCATGCGGTCTATTTCCTCGCCTCTGAAGGACTGGAGAAACTGCCCACAGTCAACTTCATTGCCCACGAGTTACCGGCCGAAAACCTGCAGAAGGCGCCTTCCCCCGATGAGGAAGAACCTGGCATAGAACGCAATCGTCATGAGATGAAGCGAGAACGGGAGAAGGAGGAGAAGACCCTTGAGGAGTTTACCGCCAACCTTACAGAACAGGCGGCACAAGGAAAACTTGACCCGCTGATCGGTCGCAACGAAGAGTTACAGCGCATTATGCAGGTACTTTGCCGCCGGAAGAAAAACAATCCATTGCTCGTCGGCGAACCGGGTGTGGGCAAAACCTCCATGGCCGAAGGACTCGCCCTGCGTATCCACGATGACCGTGTTGCCCGTGATATGGGAGAAAAACCGCTCGTCCCGGATCTGCTGGAGAATATGGAAGTGCTCATGCTTGATATGGGCGGTCTCGTTGCTGGCACCAAATACCGGGGGGACTTTGAAAAACGGCTCAAATCAGTGGTTCAATCAGTACAGAAGCGCCCAAATTCGGTGCTCTTCATTGATGAGATACACACGATCGTCGGTGCCGGAGCCACCAGCGGCGGCTCAATGGACGCCTCCAACCTGCTCAAACCGGCTTTGCAATCCGGCACGCTGCGGGTAATCGGCTCCACCACATATGAAGAGTATAAAAACCAGATCGAGAAAGATCGAGCCCTTTCCCGCCGGTTCCAGAAAATCGACATTGAGGAACCCTCGGTGGAAGACACCATCAGCATCCTCAAGGGCCTGCAGCCCCGCTACGAGAAACACCACGATATCACCTATGCCCCTGCCTCCGTGGAGGCCATGGCCGAACTGGCCAACCGTTACATCAACGAACGATTTTTGCCCGACAAGGCCATCGACGTTATGGATGAGGTCGGCGCACTCTTTCGTCTTGCCGGACGCAACGGGGCGACGGTCAAAGTGCCCGATGTAGAGAATGTTGTCTCCCTCATCGCCCACATTCCGGCGAAAACGACCACCGGGAATGAGGTTCGTGACCTTAAAAATCTTGAAAAACGCTTGCAAAAGGTGGTTTTCGGCCAGGACAAGGCTCTTGACGCGGTGGTTACTGCTGTCAAGCGCTCCCGTGCCGGTCTCGGCCATCCCCATGCACCCACCGGCAGTTTTCTCTTTACCGGTCCTACCGGCGTGGGCAAAACCGAGGTGGCTCGTCAGCTTGCAGCCTGTCTCAATGTCAATTTTGAACGTTTTGACATGAGTGAATACATGGAGAAACATGCTGTTGCCCGCCTGATAGGCTCCCCTCCAGGTTATGTCGGCTTTGAAGAGGGTGGGCAGCTCACCGAGGCCATCCGCAAACATCCTTATACGGTATTGCTGCTTGATGAGATTGAAAAAGCCCATCCCGATATATTCTCCATCCTGCTGCAGGTAATGGACAACAGTACTCTCACCGACAACTCCGGGCGCAAGGCTGACTTCCGGAATGTTATTCTCATCATGACATCCAATGCCGGAGCGCGAGAACTCTCCACCACCACCATCGGCTTTGTCTCCAGCAGCAAGGGCAAAGACAAGACGATCATCAACCGCCTTTTTGCTCCAGAGTTCCGCAACAGGCTGGATGCAATCATCAGCTTCGCCCCCCTTGATCAAAAGAGCACCGAGAAGGTGGTGGAGAAGACCATCCTCGAACTTGAAGAACAGCTCGCCGAGAAAAAAGTGATTATCAAACTCACTCTGGCCGCTCGTAAATCGCTGGCAAAACGCGGTTATGATCCAATCTTCGGAGCACGTCCACTGCGCCGTCTGATCATGAAAGAGATTGGCGATCCACTCACCGAGGAAATTCTCTTTGGAAAGCTCACCCATGGCGGGGCTGTCACCGTAGGCGACAGTAAAGGCAAACTCACGTTCACCTATTCCCATGAGACTCTGGAGAAAAAAACCAAAAAAAGGGAGAAAGCAGTATCATGAACGATTGTATTTTTTGTAAAATAATTGCAGGAGAAATCCCCGCCGACAAACTCTACGAGGATGATGATGTCCTGGCTTTTCGCGACATCAACCCGCAGGCACCGGTGCATTTTCTGCTGGTGCCCAAAAAGCACATCCCAATGCCAAAGGACATCACCGCCGTCGATGAAGCAGTGATGGGCAAACTTTTCCGTATCGCCGCAGAATTGGCGAAACAGGAAGGCGTGGAAGATAACTACCGGGTGGTGCTCAACAACGGTGCCAAATCCGGCCAGGAAGTATTCCATGTGCATATGCACATCCTCGGGGGCAGGCTGGCTCCCCGACCGCTCTGAGCTCATAAGAAAGAAACCTCCCGTACTCTGCAGGAGGTTTCTCTCTCTGGGGCCCCTTGAATAACCTTGTATTTCGTTCATATTCGAAACGCAGGGAGAAATTTACCGCAGACCTTTGATATCTCGACGTCTCGTTCCTCACTTTGTCGGAGGATAAATTTTTGACTGTAACGAAAAAGATGAACGACAGACTGGTTCTTCAATGTTTTCTTATTTCACCATGACCCGAATCCTTCTGCTCCTGGCCTCTCCCCTCAATGAAATCCTTCCCCCCTCCTTTCCTCTGCCGGCTCTTGCCGTAGTCAGTCTCTTTTGCACCTCGCTCTTTGCCTGCCTCTCTCTGCTGTTCAGCCTGCGCCTGCACCGCGAGCAGGGACGGAGAAGAGACGCCGACACGCAGATTGTCCGACTCGGCGGGGAACTGCACGAGCACGAGATCCGCAACACCCGCCTGAGTGTAAAACTGGAGAGTGAGGAACGCCTCTTCATGGAAAAGCTCAACCTTCTTCAAGAGGCACGCGACGAACTCAAACTCCAGTTTGAGAACCTCGCCGGAAAGATCTTCAGCGAAAAGGCAGAGCGTTTCAGCGAACTGAACCGTGAGCGGATACAGAGTATCCTCTCGCCCTTCAACGAGAAACTCGGCGAACTGCACCAGCAGATTGGGAATATCTACAACGCCGACAGCAGGGAACGCTTCGCCCTCAAGGAGGAGATCAGACAACTCAAAGAGCTCAACCTTCACCTCGGCAAAGAGGCCGAAAATCTCAGCCGGGCCCTGCGCAGCGATAATAAGACCATCGGCAACTGGGGGGAGATGGTGCTGGAGCGCCTGCTGGAAATAGCCGGACTGCGCCGGGAGATTGAATTCACCACCCAGGGCACCTTCCGCACCGCCGACGGCTCCCTGATCCGCCCCGATGTCATCATCCATCTGCCTGAAGGGCGGGAGATCATCATTGATGCCAAGACCAGCCTGCTGGCCTGGAGCCGCTGCGTCGCGGCAACGGGAGAAGAGGAACGCAACACAGCCCTCGGAGAACTCATTATCTCCCTGCGCCGCCACGCCGAAGGACTTGGCAAAAAGAATTATCCTGGAGCCACAGCCCTGCGCTCCCTCGACTTTGTCCTGATGTTCATCCCGGTGGAGGCTGCTTTCGCCGCCGCCTGCAGTCACGACCCAACCCTGATGGAGAGTGCCCTTCGCCTGAATGTTATCATGATCAGCCCCTGTACCCTGCTCACCACCCTGCGCACGGTACAAAACCTGTGGAAATTTGAGCAGCAGGGCAAAAACGCCCAGGAGATCGCCAGCCGGGCTTCACTGCTCTACGACAAGTTCTGCGGCTTCCTTGAGGAGATGGAAAAGCTCACCCGCCAGCTCGACAGCGCCCGCAGCTGCTGCGACGGCGCCCTCAACAAACTCGCCCGCGGCCGGGGCAACCTCATCTCTCAGGCGGAACAGTTACGCGGACTCGGCGTACAACCCTCAAAAGAACTGCCACAGAGTATCATCGAACGGGCAGAAATGTAGCGCCGCAAGACAACTTACAGTAATATAGGGGTCTTACAGAGGTTTAAAACTCCCCCCGGCGAGGATCAGAAATAATGCTTCACAAACAGTTTATCGACAGGGCGAAACAGTCAGGCTCCACCCCGGCCCTCCACGACTTCACCACAGAGCGGGTTCTCACCCGGAGTGAAATGCTCATTGCCACTCTCATTCTCACCCGTCGATTCCGCCGCATGAGTCACGGCTGTATCGGGGTCATGATTCCCGTCACTGCGGGCTGCATCCTGACCAAGATTGCCATCCTCATGAGTGGCCGAACCCCGGTGATGATCAATTACTCCACAGGTGCCGGGCATAACGCCCGCTACGCCCAGCGCACCTGCGCTTTCAAAACCATCATCACCTCCCGTGCCCTGCTGGCAAAAATCCAGTGCCCCGAGATTGAGGGCATGGTCTATATTGAAGACATCTTCGCCACCCTCAGCAAACGGGAGAAGATTACTGCCGCCCTCATCGCCGCCCTGCCGGCATCACTCATCAAAAAAATGGTCTACGGCGGCGACCCGGATGACACCGCCGTTATCCTTTTTACCAGCGGCAGCGAGAAAGATCCCAAAGCGGTACAGCTCTCTCATAGAAACATTGAGTCCAACATCGCCAGCATGATCTCTATCTTCACCTTTTCGCCCGACGATGTTTTCATGTGCAGTCTTCCCTATTTTCACGTCTATGGCCTCACCGTCACCTTCTGGCTGCCGCTGACCTACGGCATGAAAATGCTCACGGTAGCCGACCCGCTGGATTTCGCAAAGGTCTGCACAGTGATGCGTGACCACAATGCCACCTTTCTCATCGGCACCCCCTCTTTTTTCTGGGGTTACCTGCGCAAATCAAAAGAGAACGATTTCAAGACTCTGCGCATTGCCATTGTTGGTGCCGACAAGTGCCCGGATTCTCTACGCAACGGCTGGAAAGAAAAACACAACGTCACCCTCCTTGAAGGCTACGGAGCAACCGAGTGCTCCCCGGTCATCTCCACAAATACCCTTGAGTACAACCGCCCCGGTTCGGTGGGGAAACCGATTCCCGGCATTGAGATACGAATCGAGCACTATAAGACCGGCGTTGAGTGTCAGGCAGGGGAGGACGGCCGCATCCTCGTACGCGGTAATTCAGTGATGAAAGGGTACTTTAATAACTTTGAGCAAACCTCCCTCCACATCCGTAACGGCTGGTACGACACCGGAGACATGGGCAATATCGACGCCGATGGCTACCTGTGGCATATCGGACGACTCAAGCGTTTCGTCAAGATCGGTGGAGAGATGATCAGCCTTGTCAAGATTGAGAGCGTGCTGGAGAACCTCCTCCCCGAAGATGCGGACTGTTGTGTAGTGGAAACACCAGACCCGCGCAAGGGGGCAAAAATTGTCGCCGTAGTTACTACAAAGATTGATGAGAAGGCAACCCTCAAAGCGATGGCAAAAGAGTTGCCAAAGATCGCCCTGCCCAAAATCTTCCTCGTCTGGGAAAGTCTGCCCAAAATGGGAAGCGGCAAGATTGATTTTCGCAAGATAACCGAGATGACGCAGGAAGAACTGCACTGAGAAGCCATGATACCGCCAACCTGCCCTCTCCTGCCCCCTGAAAAACGAATCCCTTTTTTTCGCAGTGCACGTTTTGACATTCTGCTGTACATCACAGTACTCCTCCTCTCCGGCCTGGTTTTCCATCTTCTGATGGACAGCGGAGAGGCTCAGTACCCATGGGACTGGGAAACCGTGCCCCAATATATCATCAGCCATACCGACGGCCACTGGCAGGCCGGTCTGCTGCTGCAGGGGCTTGGCGTCACTCTGCAAATTGCTGCAGTAAGCCTGGCAGGGGCTTTTTGCGTCGGACTTGTCACCGCGCTGCTCCGCAGAAGTGACGCTCCAGCGGCCCGCTTTCTCGCCACACTTTATCTGGAGGTAAGCCGCAACACACCGCTGCTCATCCAGATCTTCTTCATTTATTTTGTCCTCGGCCCGGTGCTGGGAATCAACCGTTTTTGGGCTGCAGTACTCTCCCTGAGCTGTTTTGACGGAGCTTACGCTGCGGAGATCTTCCGCAGCGGGATTGAATCGGTGGGACGCGGTCAATTTGAGGCCGCAAAAAGCCTCGGCCTCTCCCCGTGGATCACCTGGCGAAAAGTGATTATTCCGCTGGCACTGCGCAAGATCCTCCCTCCCCTCGCCAGCCAGTCTATCTCCCTCGTCAAGGATTCAGCGCTGGTGGGAGCCATCGCGATCTTCGACCTCACTCAGCAGGGAAAAATGATTATTGCCGACACCTATCTCACCTTTGAGATATGGCTGGTGGTCGGCGCCATCTATGTTGCAGTCACCGCTGTTCTCTCCATCACCGTCAGCATGATAGAGTCCCGAGTAAGACTTCAGTAAGTGGTCAGGAAAATGACCGATGGTCACCATTCATTTTACAAGAGGAAAATGCTATGAAACTTCAGAAAGCTGTTACTGCGTTGCTGCTTGTAACGCTCACCCTGATCGCCGGAACCAGCTTTGCCGCAGAGGAAAAAGGCAAACTGATCAACACCATTCAGAAGCGGGGAGTACTGCGGGTGGGCATGGATATCTTCAAGCCCTGGGCTATGAAAGATTCCACTGGAGAACTGGTGGGGTTTGAAATTGATGTGGCCCGCAAACTCGGCAGCGATATGGGGGTGAAGGTAGAGTTCATGCCCACCGCCTGGGACGGCATTATCCCCGCCCTGTTGACCAGACGTTTTGATGTCGTCATCGGAGGAATGGGCATCACCGAGAAACGCCAGCGCAAAGTCGATTTCACCACCCCCTACGACAACGGCGGACAGGCCATCGTCGCCAATAAAAAGAAGGCAGAGGGGATGAACACTCTTGAAGCCTTCAACACTCCCGGCGTAGAAATCGCCGTGAAACTCGGCACCACCGCCGCCGATGCCGCGAAAAAGACCTTCCCCAAAGCAACCCTGCGCTACTTCGACACCGAACCCGCCGCCTACCAGGAACTGCGTAACGGCAAGGTCGCCGCCGTGGTCAGTCAGGCGCCGAAACCGGCCTTTGAGGCCATCGACTACAGCGACATTCTTTTCACCCCCGTTGCAGGGACCTTCACAAAGGAGCCCATCGGCATGGCTCTGCGGAAAGGTGACACCACCTCACTCGCCTTCTTTAACAACTGGATCAAGACCAATGACCAGTGGCTCAAAGAGCGTCATCACTACTGGTTCGAAACCCGCGACTGGGTCACTGACGAACTCAGATAAGAGGCTGTGAAGGCCGGGATTTCACTCCATTCCGAAATTCCGGCTAATACCTCTTGTCCGCCCCCTCCGGGGCTCCGAATTCTGACGCGACCTTTCCGCCTTTAACCTCACTTCCACGCGATGACACAATGTTTTTCAAAAAGTTGAAGCTCCTTGATATAATTCTTATTGTCGCGACCGCAGCCCTCCTGCTGGTCATCGCTCTGCGCATGACCTGGTCTCTCGACTACCACTGGAACTGGCACGTCATCCTGCCCTACATGTTCCAGACCAGCCCCGTCACAGGAGGCTTCCGCCCCGGCCTGCTCCTCGAAGGACTTTTTATCACCCTGCGTGTCTCCCTCTACAGCATGGTGTTTGCGCTTTTTATCGGTTTTTTCATCGGCCGCCTGCGAGTCTCTCCACGCCTTTTCTGCCGCCTCCTCGGGCGCAGTTATGTGGAGACAATTCGCAACATGCCAGCCCTTGTACTTCTCTTTATCTTCTATTATTTTATCAGCGGCCAGCTGCTTTCACTGCTCGGCCTGGAAGAACGTGTGCTTGCCACCAGTGAGGAAATCCAGCGGATTATCATTGCCCTCTTCGCCCGCCCCAGTCTGATCACCCAGTTTCTCTCCGGTGTCCTTGCCCTCGCCCTCTTTGAGGGTGCCTACATCGCGGAAATTGTCCGTGGAGGTATCCAGAGTGTCGCGCCAGGCCAGTGGGAGGCAGGAGCCTCTCTTGGCCTGAGCCGCCACCAGCAGTTTCGACGCATAATTATGCCACAGGCGATGAAGATTATGCTGCCGCAGCTCGCCAATGAATTTATCAATACGGTCAAGTGGTCTTCCATCGTCTCCTTTATTTCCATCCAGGAGCTGACCTACGATGGAACTCAGATCATCGCCTCAACCAATGCCACCATTGAAGTCTGGACGGTGGTCGCTCTGATGTATCTTGCAGTCTGCCTGTTACTCTCCCTCGGGGTCCGGCGTCTGGAAAAACACTACGCCGGAAACGCCGGGAAGGCCTGCTGAAGCAGGAGAAACATCATAATGCAACACAGAAAGCTGCCGAAATCTACCCCGTCGATACTGAACTCTCCGTACAGCATACCCAATATCCGGCTTTTCATTCTCTTCCGCTGTTGTTTCACCGCACGCTTTTACTACCCTGTTTTTACAATTCTTTTCCTCGATTATGGCCTGACTCTTGAACAGTTTTCCCTGCTCAACACCATCTGGGCAATCACCATCGTTTGCGCCGAGGTCCCCTCGGGCGCACTGGCCGATGTCCTCGGCCGCAAATACCTGCTGGTTACAACCGCGGTTCTGATGATCCTCGAAATGACCATCCTCGCCGTTGTTCCCACCGGCAACAGCAATATTATCTTCCAGGCCTTTCTCATCAACCGCATTCTCAGCGGACTTGCAGAATCAATGGCAAGCGGTGCCGACGAAGCCATCGCCTATGACAGTCTCGTCCAGGAGGGGATGCAACACCTGTGGGCGAAAGTTCTCACCACCACCTATCGTGTCAAGGCTCTCACGGCAATCTTTTCACTCACTCTCGGGTCGCTGATCTATGCCCCGTCATCCGTCAACAGCGTACTCGCTTTCCTTGGCATTGACGTCACCCTCACTCAGCAGACCACCATGCGCTTCCCCATCTATGGTACTCTGATCTTTGCGGTGTTCGCCTTTTTCACTGCCATAAAGATGAAGGAGGTCACCATTGAGAACCCTGACGATGAGCCAGGGGTAAAAACAACGGTCGCAAGTGCATTTTTCAAAACCCTTGATGCCGGACGGTGGATACGGCGAACCCCCTTCGCCCTCGCCATCATTCTCTTCGGCATGTGTTTCGATCATGTCCTGCGGCTCGTTGTCACTTTTACGAGTCAATATTACCGCTGCATCGACCTGCCCGACGCCAGCTTCGGTGTCATCGGCGCCACCCTCTCTCTGCTCGCAATGGTAACACCAAAGATAGCCGAGGTTCTCTGCGAAGAGCGCAGTCCGCGTACCAACATGATTATCCTGGCGATACTCACCCTGCTCAGCCTCTTCGGTCTTGCACAATTTTCCCTCATGGGGGGACTTTTCTTTGTCGCCACCACCACCATTACCATGACCTTCGTCAGTTTCATGGTCAGCAACTATCTTAACATCATCACCGATTCCAGGAGACGGGCAACGGTCTTGAGTTTCAAAGGAATGGCCTTCAATATTGCCTATGGTTCAATCAGCTTCTTCTTCGCCCTCCTGCTCACCCGGCTGCGCAGCGACCTCACCGATGAACATCCCCTGTGGGCAACTGAACAGATCGCGGATGCAGCCTTCATGGAAGGGATCACCTGGCTCCCCTGGTTTACTCTTCTGGCACTGATTGTACTGATCTTTATCAGTAACCGCATGTTGCGCGACAGCACCGACCATCTTCATATCCCCATTCCACATTCTGAGGCGAAACAATGAAGCTCATATCCGTTCACGGCGGCCACAGCGGCGAATTCTGCAACCACGCCTCAAACACCCTTGAGGAGGTTGTGCGCGCCTATATTGCCAAAGGCTTTACCCACGTCGGTATTACTGAGCACCAGCCGGCGGTCAGTGACGCCCTCCGCTATACCGATGACCGCGAAGCGGGACTGACTGCAGAGAAGCAGTGGCAGCGCTTTTCCCGCTACATGACTGAGTGCAGACGGCTGCAACAGGCCTTTGCCGAAGAGATTACCCTTTTTGCCGCGCTGGAAACTGAGACCTGCAGCGGTTACAGAGAGTTTGTACCGAAACTGCTCGCGGCCTTCTCCCCCGATTATATCGTCGGCTCCGTCCACCACGTCGGGGATATCAATTTTGACTACTCCCCCCAACTCTACGCTCTGGCTGCGGAGAAGGCAGGCGGGATAACGGAGCTCTATCTCCATTACTTCGATGATCAATTCGAGATGCTGGAGACACTCAAGCCCGCTGTCGTTGGCCATTTCGACCTCATTCGTCTCTTTGATGAGCACTACCCGGCACGCCTCAAAGAGCCGGTCGTCTGGCAGCGCATTGAACGCAATCTCCAGTGCATTGCCCAACTGGGCCTCACCCTCGACTTCAACCAGCGGGCCCTGTTAAAAGGGGCAAAAGAACCTTATATCTCCCGACCAATTCTTCAGCGTGCACGGGAGATGGAAATTGCTGTCCTTCCCGGCGACGACAGCCATGGCGTCAATTCGGTGGGAGGTTTTATCGTGGAGGCACGCGAAACCCTGAGAGAGATGGGGTTTTCCCCGGACTGGCAGGAAAAAGACAACGGATGAAAAACATTTTCTACAAATAAAAAAGCCACCGTATCTCTCGATACGGCGGCTTTTTTTATTTACGTTTCTACGACAAAAAGTCACAGCAACCAGATGGCACCAGACTTTTCAGGCTGGCGGGCAGCCTTCTATCCGCCATACTTTTCCCTGAGCGCCTCAATCGTCACTGGTTTGGAAAAATAATAGCCCTGGAGCAGATCACACCCCTCCCTTTTGAGCCAGTTCACATGCTCCTCAGTCTCAACCCCTTCGGCAACAACCCGCATATTGTTGGAACCGCCGATGGCGATAATTGATTTCACCAGCGAAGCACTCTGGTAAGAGGAAGGTATATCGTCAACAAAACTGCGATCGATCTTCAACTCAACGATGGGAAGGCGGCTAATATAACTCAGCGACGACGCCCCCGTACCAAAATCATCCAGAGAGATCTCAAACCCGAGATCGTTGAGACGATCAAGAATCGGCTTCACCGCATCCACATCACTGGTGAGAAGGTTTTCAGTAATCTCGAGAGTCACCCGTTTGGGGTCTATCCCCACCTCCTCAACAATCCTTTGAATACTCTCAATGAAATCGGCGTGCAGCAGCTGTTTCGGCGAAATATTGATGGAGACATTCACCGGCCCTGACCCATTCGGTATGAAGTCAAGAATATCAACACAGGCCTGACGGAAAATGTGCAGCCCCAGGGCAAAAATAAAGCCGTTCTTCTCGGCAATACCGATAAATTCAGTGGGAGAGACAAAACCGAGCTCCAGGCTGATCCAGCGCGCCAGGGCTTCCACCCCGTAAAGAGCACCTGTCCGAGCCACAATCTGCGCCTGATACGCTACCGTGATCTCATTATTTTCCATTGCCTGACTGAAGGCATTGGCAATGGCCTTGTCCCGCTGGAGGGTCTTTTCAATGTCGCTGTTAAAACAACTCCAGCGATTCTTCCCCTCCGCCTTGGTACGAAAGAGAACAATACTGGCCCGGCGAATTAATTCCGTCCCTGTCTTCACCTCATCGGAACTGTGTACCACCCCGATGGTGCATCTTATCTCTATGGCCTCACCTTTGATATAAAACGGATGGTCAAAGAGCTCCCGCACCAGCAGAGCCTTCTCCTGCATCTCTCTTTGGGGATCTTCCCCCGAAACCAGGAAATAGATGAGGAATTCATCACTGCCAATCCTGCTTATCTGCGTAGTAGATACTGCCAGTCCCTGAAGTCGTTTGGAGATTTCTTTGAGAAACTGATCGCCCACCTTCCGACTGAAAAGTTCGTTGATAATGCTGAAATCATCAACATCAAGGTTAACCAGAACAAGGGCCCGTCTCGCCTTCATTACAGACTGCAGCTGCATACTGAAATAACGGTGGTTCGGCAGACCAGTCAGTTCGTCAAACGTCAGACGTTCATAGACAAACGCACTGATCCGCCGACTGAGATAGAAGGTTATCCATGCAACCACTCCCACAAGTGCCAGACAGCCCAGAACAAGCAGGCCGAGATCAAAGGTGTTCTGCTTCCTGATCGACATGATCTTGCCGGCAAGGGAGCTGTCCATCTGTGACATATTATCAACAGAACCGACTACCCATCCCCAGGCAGGCACGGCCCGCACATAAGTTATGGCCTCTTTCGGAACCTCATAGCCTCTGCACCGGAATTTGACGAAATTGCCATGTCCGATCAGACCCGCAACATAATCGTAGTTAAGTTCGTGATCATCGCCAAAACAACCGAGTTCAGACATAGAATGGCCCTCATGGCCTTTCACAGAATCGGTAATATTTCTACCTGTGCTGTCGAAGATAAAGACATGATCAAAACTGGAGGCATAAACTTCCTTGATCCACCGTCTGACCTTGTCCTGCAGCTCTTCTTTAATATTTCCGACATATTCACCGGTACCGATCATTATACCATAGGGTGCAAACCAGACAGCCGCACCTACTTTCTCGTAGGCCCTGTCCGGTTCGCCGCCGGGCTTGTAAAATTGCCAGGAAAGCAGACTGCGGTCGTTGCTGCGGGCCTTCTTCAACATATCTCGAACATAGTATACGCCGTTTGAGTCCTGCAGATCGAGACACTTTTTGCCTTCATTTTCAGGCCTGACCGGCACCATGATACCTTCCCCGTCACCACTGTATATGAAATAGTAGCCACGGCCCCCGCTATAGCTGATCTTTCTCAACGCCGCCGCCATAATCGGCAAAACCTTCTCTTTCGGGAGAGGGCTGTTCTCGCGGTAAATTTCGTTGATGATTTCGAAGGCGGTATCAAGCCGTTCATTAATCTTTAAGGAAAGCGTCTGCTGGTAGGCGGCTGTCTGGTATTGGATATGCAGATTGATCTGATCCACAAGGGACCTCATCAGCTGCTTCTGATCACTGATATAATCATCCTGGAGGTGGGAAATAAGAATTTCCGCCTTATCTCGACTCTGCAACACCATATACAGGACAAGAATAAGAGCGAAAATAAGTGTTATGGTCAACGGCAGGATGCGTATGGTGCCGGCAAGTTTATCACTGCGATCCATGAAAAATTTCTCCAGCGGACAGAGTCGGCCTGAGGACTCCCGTCGGCAGGTATATATAATGGTCCCCTGGATAACCAGTCTTCCTCACATCTTCTTCGTTACAGTCAAAAAGTTATCCTGATCATATCAAAGAGATCCATGAAATAAATTTCCTTCTGTGCCTCGAAAGTGAATGAAATACAAGTTTTTTCAAGATACCAACAAAATACAGCAGTAACTGCGGAGCAGTCACTGCTGCAAAGAATTTACAAACTGTTTACATGCTAGCAAACTCCTGAAATCCTGTCCATAAATTAGGCCTCTCAAATTCTTCAAACTTCTTTTTCGCCACCTCTTTTGGTCCCCACCACTCATAATTTTAAAAGCCCTGCCAAGAGGCTTTTGAGAACGATCCCCACTACCTTTTTACCCCCGCTTCAGGTACATTAAGGGCAGACGTGCAGAATTGTTTCAATATTAGTGAATAAATTTCCAGAAAAGATATCTGCAGCAGGCAACTGTGAGACATCCTTCTGATGTTGCATCAAAATATACCTGAAGATGAAAAAAAGCCACTATGGCTGCCATGTTCATCATTCCTTGAGGAGATCACCATGCTCAACCTCTATCGTAAAGAAATTGAAAAGCGCGCCACTCTCACAAATCACCCCCTCCCCCCGCAACCCCTCTCTGAAGAACTAACCGAAGAGATAATCAAACTTCTCGAAACAAACGGAGAAGATCCTGTTTTTTTACTGATGTTACTGCGGGAGAGAGTAGAACCAGGCGTAAGCAGATCAGCGAAGATCAAGGCAGAATGGCTTCGCAGAGTAGCGCTCGGTGAAACAATCTGCACCGTCATTTCCCGTGAACTCGCCATTACCATGCTCGGCGAAATGGGCGGAGGCTGCAATGTGGAGGTTCTCACCGAACTGCTGGGAATCCCGGAACTGGCTCCTTTCAGTAGTGAGGCAATGAAGGGACTCACGAAAATTTATGAGGCCTTCGAGCAAATCGCAGAACTTTCGAAAAAGATCCCATCCGCCCGGGAAACGATTGAATCCTGGGCAAAGGCGGAGTGGTTTACGAAAAGCGAACCATTGCCCGTAGAGCTGCCCCTTGCCCTCTACAAAGTGGATGGAGAAATCAATACTGACGATTTTTCCCCCGGAAACGAGGCTCAGAGCCGGGCCGATATCCCCCTCCACGCTTCTTTTTTTGGTAAAACACGCTTTCCGAACGGCATTGACACCATCACCAGCCTGCGCCTCGCCGGGAAACAGGTCGGCTTTGCGGGCGACGTGGTGGGAACCGGCTCTTCGCGCAAGTCGGCGATCAACTCCCTGCTCTGGCACATCGGGGATGACATTCCCGGCGTACCCAATAAGCGCAGCGGAGGCGTCGTGTTCGGCGAAATCATTGCTCCAATTTTCTATGCCACGGCCCGCGATGCGGGAGTGTTGCCGGTTGAGTGCCCCATGGAGAATCTGCAGACTGGAGACCTGGTCATTCTTAACCTGAAAAAATGGACACTGACAAAAGCCTCGGACAGCACTCTTATCCCCCTCTTACCAGCCCCCGTTACCCTGCTCGATGAATTCCGCGCCGGCGGCCGCCTCAACCTGATTATAGGCAGGCAGCTCACCCGCACTGCCTGCGATTTTCTCGGCGTATCCTTTCCGAAGGTTTTTCAGGAAGTGGAACAGCCGCAGCCCGCAGAAGACCAGCCCTATACCCTCGCGCAGAAAATAATTGGACGCGCCTGCGGGGCACCGGGGGTTCTGCCAGGAACAGCCTGTCAGCCGAAAATGACCACTGTTGCCTCCCAGGACACCACGGGGCCGATGACCATGCAGGAGATCACCGAACTGGCCTGCCTGCGCTTCAAGACCGACCTCTTCATGCAGTCCTTCTGCCACACCGCCGCCTACCCAAAAGCGGGTGACTTCGACCGCTGGAAGATCATGCGGGAGACAACTGTGGCCTGTGGCGGAGTTGCCCTCTATCCAGGGGACGGCGTTGTACATTCGTGGGTCAATAAGATGATACTTCCCGATACGGTGGGCACCGGCGGAGATTCCCACACCCGCTTCCCGCTCGGCATCTCCTTTCCCGCAGGTTCCGGACTGGTCGCCTTTGCCGCCGCTCTCGGCTTCATGCCCCTGGAGATGCCGCAGTCGATACTGGTACGCTTCCACGGTCAGAGGCTGCCAGGAATCACCGTGCGCGACATGGTCAACGCCATTCCCCTCGCGGCCGTTAAAGCGGGACTGCTCACGGTCTCCAAGAAAGGCAAAAAGAACTCTTTTGCTGGCACTATTATTGAGATTGAGGGAGTTGATGACCTCAGCGTCGAGGAGGCCTTTGAACTCAGTGATTCCTCCGCCGAACGCTCGGCAGCAGCCTGCACCCTGAAACTGCCGGTGGCGACCGTAGCGAAAAAGGTCAGAGAAAATGCAGAGTTTCTCAAAACACTTGTTGCGGACGGTTATGAAGATAGAGAGGCGCTTCAACGACGCATCGCAGCCATGGAGGCGTGGCTGGAGAAGCCGGAACTTTTGCGGGCCGACGGGAAGGCACAATACCTCGCCGAGATTGACATTAATCTCGAAGAACTTCGCGAACCCCTCCTCGCCTGCCCCAACGATCCCGATGACGTCAAACCCCTCAGCGCTGTCGCCGGAGTGAAGATTGACGAGGCCTTTATTGGTTCCTGTATGACCCATCTGAGCCATCTGCAACGGGCCAGAAAACTGCTTGAGGGTGGCGCGTATGCCGAAGCAAGGTTGTGGATTGCCCCTTCTACCCGAATGGATCGCGACGCCATCAGAGCTGAAGGCGGGCTGGCGGTCTTCGCTGGAGCAGGAGGACGCGTGGAGACTCCCGGCTGCAGCCTCTGCATGGGCAACCAGGCGCGGGTACACCCGGGAGCAACGGTGATTTCAACCTCCACCCGCAACTTCGACAACCGTCTCGGCGACAATTCCCAAGTCTACCTGGGTTCCACGGAACTTACCACCCTTGCAGCAGTTCTCGGCCGATTGCCACAGCCAGAGGAATATTTTGATTTCCTTCGCCAACACGGACTCATTGAATAAAGGGTGCTTTGAAACAACTTGTATTTCGTTCATATTCGAAGCACAGGAAGAAATTTACCGCAGCATATGTTTGAGACGGAGTCCAGGAGTCTGTTGGATAATAAGTTTTTCCTTCTTATATTGAGGCTTTTTTAGAAAATCGAGCACCCGTATGTAGTTGATATTACGAGCATTGATTATTTAGAAATAAAGCCACTATGGGAAAAATGGTCTAAATCCGACAGACTCCCCGGACCCCTTCAGAAGGAAGAAATTCTCCATGAAATTCGATCCACCCCTGCTCAATGGCTTTCTCCTCCGGCGTTATAAAAGATTTCTCGCGGATATCCGCCTCGCCGACGGCAGTGAGATTACCGTACATTGCCCCAATACGGGAACCATGCGCGGCTGCTCAGCCCCCGGCAGTCCAGCGGCAATTTCTGAAGCAAAGAATCCTCGAAGGAAATATCATCACACGCTTGAAATGGTCAGAATGAATGGCGGATGGATCGGGGTAAACACCGCACTCACCAATAAACTGGTAATGGAGGCGGTGGCCGCAGGAAGAGTTTCTCAGTGGCAGGATGTGGAGAAAATGAAGGCAGAGGTAAAGATTTCAAAAGAGACAAGGCTGGATTTGCAGCTCTTTCACAAGGACGGCTCTGATACCCTCGTAGAGATCAAAAACTGCTCCCTCGCCGAGGCAGGCTGTGCCATGTTTCCCGATGCGGTAACTGTCCGCGGCACCAAACACCTGCGGACTCTACAGGCACTGGCCGCTGCAGGAAGGAAGGCAGCCATGCTTCTTCTGGTACAGCGCATGGATGCCGAGCGTTTCCGGCCAGCCTGGGAGATAGACCCGACGTACGCTGCGGCCTTTGCCGAAGCACAGGCCGCAGGAGTTACCATCCTCGTCTATCAGGCAGAGGTGAATCCAACAGGAATTGAGGTTGTCCGCCAGCTTCCACTGGCCGGAGACGAAGACTTCTCAGGCGTCCCTTTAATCTAAAAGGGTTCGCTCTCCGGCAAGAAACGTCATCACCGCCCTGCCTTCCATTTCCATACCGTCAAAGGGAGAGTTCTTCCCTTTGGAGAGGCTTTCTGCAGTACGGAAAATCCATTGCACATCCGGGTCAATCACCGTGATGTCAGCCACCTCACCGACAGCAAGGGATCCGCCAGGAACACCGAGAATCTGTGCAGGATTGCACGACATCAGTTCCACCATTCTTTTCACAGAAAGGGCCCCGCTGCGCACCAGTCGGAGAGTAAGCGAAAGTGAGGTCTCAAGGCCAGTAATGCCATTGGCGGCGGAAGCAAATTCGTTCTCTTTTTCAAGGATGGAATGCGGAGCGTGGTCGGTGGCAATAACATCCAGGACACCATCGGCGAGAGCGGCAATAATTGCCTCCCGGTCAGCCTCACTGCGCAGGGGGGGACTCATTTTGGCATTTGTATTGTACCCCCGTACGGCATCTTCAGTGAGAGTGAAATAGTGCGGTGCACTCTCCCCCGTCACCGCCAGCCCCTGTTCTTTTGCCAGGCGGATAAGCTCCACCGACTGGCAGGTACTGACGTGGGCAATATGCACATGGGCACCGGTCAGTTCGGCAAGAAGGATCTCCCGCTCAACCATGACGGCTTCGGCTGCAGCAGGAATTCCCTGCAGACCCATACGCGTGGAGAGTGCACCCTCGTTCATGCAGCCGCCCCGACTCAGAGCAAGATCTTCAGAGTGGGAAATCACTGGCAGGGCATGGCTGGCAGCGTATTCCATCGCCCGCCGCATCAACTGAGAGTTGACCACCGGCCTGCCGTCATCGCTCACGGCAACTGCCCCTTCGCGCTTCATCTCGCCCATCTCAGCGAGCTTTTCCCCCGCAAGACCCGTAGAAATGGCACCTATCGGCCATACACGGGCGGCGCAGCCTTCCGCCTGCGAAACGATAAAGCGGGTGATGGTGCCATTATCATTCACCGGATGGGTGTTGGGCATACAGGCAACGGCGGTAAAGCCCCCCGCCGCAGCAGCACGGCAACCACTGGCAATAGTCTCCTTATATTCCTCGCCGGGCTCACGGAGGTGAACGTGCATGTCGATCAGGCCGGGCACTACCCATTTCCCGGCAAGATCAATCACCTCTTCCCCCCTGGAGTGGCCAGCAACGATACGACCGTCCCTGATGTGAATCTCACAAATTCCATCAACACCGGAAAGAGGATCAATCACCCGCCCGTTTATCAAGACAATGTTTTGTCCACTCATGGTTGTTTCTCCTGTACTTTTTCCTTCCGTTCCCCGCCATGCACAAGATAAAGCAACGCCATGCGCACTGCCACTCCATTGGCGACCTGATCCAGAATGACGGAACGGCCACCGTCAGCGACATCGGGATTCAACTCAACACCGCGATTCACCGGTCCCGGATGCATGACGATTACATCATCCTTTGCACCCCTGAGGATTTCGCTGTTGATACCATAGAAACGTGAATATTCATGCAGAGAAGGGATGAGGGAGTCGTTCTGGCGCTCCAGCTGAATCCGCAGGGTGATAACGACATCGGCATCTTTCACAGCATCGGCCACTGAATTGCAGACTTCAACGCCAAACTGTTCAACACCTATGGGAAGATAGGTCCGCGGACCTGCAACAGAGATCTTTGCACCCATGCGGGTAAAACCAATAAAGTCGGAGATAGCAACACGGCTGTGGGAGATATCTCCGATGATGGCAATTTTCAACCCGTCAATATGCCCTTTGTGCTCCATGACGGTCATCATATCGAGCAGGGCCTGGCTGGGATGTTCGTGGGCACCGTCACCGGCATTGACAATACTGGCCTCCACATGCCGGCCAAGCAGTTCAGGAACACCCGCAGCGGAGTGACGGACAATGATGATATCCGGGGCCATCGCCTGCAGATTGCGGGTGGTATCGATCAGCGTCTCCCCCTTGCTGGTGGAGCTGGTGGAAGCATTAATATTGAAAGTATCAGCACTCATCCGCTTGGCGGCAATCTCGAAAGAAGTACGGGTTCGCGTCGAGGGTTCGAAAAAGAGATTGATAACAGTTTTACCACGCAACGTCGGTACTTTTTTTACCGGTCGCGCCGCAATCTCGCGAAAGGACACTGCAGTAGCAAGTATGTGCTGAATATCTTCGACACTGAGCTGTTCAATACCAAAAATACTGTGATGGGAAAATGAGTACGGCCTCTGTTGCACAGTCTCTTCCTTCTCTGCTTTCATGATTCCTCCTGTCAATGAATAATTTCACCGATGCGGCCCCAGCGGATGGTCTCAAACCTGGCTGGCGCGAGCCAGAACTGATCGGGATTCATCGCCCACGACCAGTAGAGGATGAAGGCTTTGCCCTGAATGGTATCAACATCAACAAACCCCCAGAAGCGGCTGTCATAACTGTTATCACGATTATCCCCCATTACAAAGATTTTCCCCTCAGGGACAACAATCGGCGAAAGGTTGTCACGCGGGCTCGCGCCCACTCCCCAACTGGGCAGGATTTCGTTGGGAGCAGTAAAATGGGCATGGGGATCTTTTGCCAGCTGATTATTCCTGTACAGCTTTTTATCCCGGATTTCGATAGTATCTCCTGCTATGCCAATGATTCGTTTGATAAAATCAGTCTGTGGCTCTCGCGGGTTGGGAAAGACAACAATATCACCCCGTTTTGGGGAAGAAATCGAAATTACAACCTTCCCGGTAAAAGGATTTTTTATCCCATAGATAAATTTATTGGCCATGAGGTAGTCACCAACCAGCAATGTGGGTTTCATGGAGCCAGAAGGAATTTTGAAGGCCTGCACTACGAAATAGCGGATAAAGAGCGCCAGTAAAACCGCAATGGTAATGGCCTCGACGTACTCTCGAATTACGGATTTTCTCTTTTTTTCACTCTCTGCCATGGGGAACCTCATTTGCAAAATATTTTACTGACAATCAGCCGGAAAATTGGCCGCATCCTACAGGAATAGTGGCAGATTTACAAGAATGATTCATTTAACGAATATTTTTTTCTTATGAATGTTAAATATTCAATTAGAATTGAAAAAAACTCCTGAAGAGGCCGTTTCTCAATAAGCAGTAAACGTCTGTAATTTCAGGATCTTACGCATAGAAAGGACAGCTTTCAGGTAAATTATATACCACAACTAACATACTGTGTTTAAACGGTTTTTTAAAATTCCAAGGGAAGAAAAATCGTAATTTAAGACACAAAAAAGATTTTTTATGAGCATATAACATGCTGGCATTCTTATTATTTTTTGTTTTCTACGATTTTTTGAGAAGTTCTTTGAAGAAAGAATAATCTGCGCAAAACATTATCATACGTTCAAAATGAGACATTAATAAACATAAGCTTTCACGAAAATTGACATTCTTTTACTTGACAGCAAAAAGGGGATATGCCTTAATAAGTAAATCTTGAGGAAAAAAGTAGAAGGTCCCCGTGACCGCCGGAAGAACCGGTGAATCATCAACAATATAATACAAGAACATGGCGAAGAACAACCTGGTCCTCGGTATTGATATCGGTTCTCATTCCGTAAAGGTATGTCAACTCAAACCCTCCAGCGGGGGAAAAAATGCTATCATCGCTCTCGGCAGTGCAATGCTTCCGGAAGGATCAATTAATGATGGGAATCTTGAGAGTCCGGAAGAGGTCAGTGACGTTCTTGGGCGACTCCTTAAAAATTTAAAAATCAAAAATAAGAAAATCGGATTCTCCATTTCCGGCTATTCCGTCATTGTCAAGAAAATCAGCCTTGCAATCATGAAGCCAGCCGAACTGGAAGAGCATATCATGGAAGAAGCTGAGCAGTATATTCCGTTCGATATTGACGATGTTTATATCGACTTTCAGGATCTGCACACCAGCACGCAATCTGATGACCGCACCGATGTCATGCTGGTTGCGGCAAAAAAGGATGTTGTTGACGACTACCTCAATATGTTCACCAGCCTCAAGCTCACCCCGGTGCTTGTTGACATTGACGGTTTCGCCTTTCAAAACAGCTACAAATACAATTATTCGGAGAACGAAAACGTTGCCCTGATTGATATCGGAGCCTCAAAGATGAACATCAACATTCTTGCCTGTGGGGTTTCAGCGGTAGCCCGCGATATTCTTCTCGGCAGTAACCTGCTCACCGACGAACTGGCTGACGCCCTGGGCGTGGATATTGATGAAGCCGAGGCAATCAAGATTGGCACCCGTCAGGCTCCAGACATGCAGAAGATCATTGTTCAGGTCTTCAACAAAACCTGCACCCGCTGGGTACTGGAGATCAAGAAGGCCATCGACCTCTATCAGGCGAACAATCCGAAATTCCCCCTCAATCACGTTATTCTCAGTGGCGGCGGCTCTAAAGTCGTCGGCCTCACCAACTTTCTTGCCAGTGAAACAGGGGTCCCCGTCGACCTCTTCAATCCTTTTATTAATTTACTCTATAACAGGAAGAAAATTGATCCCGTCTATTTGAAAAGTATCGGGCCTGAAATGGCAATCGCAACAGGTCTTGCCCTGAGGACCTCCGTAATTTAAGCCAATTTCATTTTTGCAAAAAGACCAAAGGTTAAAAATGTTACGAATCAACCTTCTCCCTGTCCGCCAGCTGAAAAAACGGGCAAGGGCTCAAAAAGAATTGTTAGGGATGGGGTTCCTCTTTCTTGCCACTCTTGCCCTGCTCTTTCTTGTCGCCATGTGGCTGCTTCACTCCATTTCCAGTCTTGAATCTGACAAGGATTCCCTGACTGCCGAACGCACCGCCCTTGAACCACAGATTGCCAGGCTCAAGGCCCTTAAAACTGAGATGAAAGAACTTGAGCGCAAAACAGACATCATCAAGAAACTCCGCAGTGAAGCATCCCTGACAGTTCGCGTCATGAACGAGGTCGCCAACAGGGTGGATTCTCAGCGAATGTGGCTCACCTCTCTGCAGCAGAGCAACACAGGTCTGACGCTCACAGGCATTGCACTCGACAATCAAACTGTGGCCCAGTTCATGGATGCACTGTCAGATTCAGACTTTATTGTAGATGTCTCTCTTGCAAATTCCTCGCTGCAGGTTATCTCGGGCCGCAATTTGAAGAGCTTCGTCATCAACTGTATTGTCACATATCCCGAAAAGTACAAAAAGAAATCAATGCAGACCGGCGGCAGTGACGTCCTTCAGTGATTCTGTGTAATATCAGAGTTGAAGTCCACGGCCAGAAACAGAACCTTTACACACAGACAAGCGCATGAACACAGGCAACCCGGCATTTACAACGCTCCTGGATGAAAAATTTATCCCTCTCTCGAACAGGACTAAGGCAGGATTCTGCCTCGTCATCATTCTCCTGCCTGTTATTATATTTTTCTTTGTTTTTTATGGCCCCAGAAAAGAAACAATTCACAACCTCAAAACGATCAATGCCAGGATGCAGACGGAAATTAACGACTACAGGCAACAGGTCGCGCTGCTCCCTGACAGGGAAAAAAAGGTCGCGGATACCAGGCGGGCTTTCGAAGAGATTTCGGCTCTGTTGCCACGGAAGAAAGAAATTCCTCAGCTGCTCAAAGATATCTCCTCGCTCGGACGGAATGCGGGACTTGATTTCAATACCTTCAAACCCGAAAAAGAAAGCCCCAAAGATTTTTACCAGGAGATTCCGGTCACGATCGATGTGCGCGGACCCTATCACAACATGGGATATTTCCTCGATCAGGTGAGTAAGCTGGAGCGAATTGTCTCTGTAAACAATATTAAGATGGTCTCACCGCAGAAAGAAAACGGGGAAATGATGCTGGAATCCAACTGCCAGCTGATAACGTATCAGTTCACCAACAAGGCCCTCGAAAAAGATAAAAAGAATAAGAAAAAGTGACCATCATGAAAAATACTGACAGACAAACGGGAACAGCAACCGACAGGATGATCAGGCTGGCAATTCCAGGACTTGTGCTGGCAACGCTGCTGGCAATGGCCCCTCCCCGTGAAGCTTCCGCCGTTCCCAGGGAAGGTCTTCCTCCTGAATTTCACTACCAGATCGAAAACCGTACGGACCCTTTTCTACCCTTCATCACAGAAAAGGCAACTTCGGTTACCAACATGAATGAGATTGTTGACGATGAGGAACCCCTCACCGGCATGCAACTCTTCGAACCTGGCCAGCTCACCCTTGTAGCACTTATGCAGTCAGACGGGAAAGATGTAGCAATGGTTCAGGATTTTACCGGCAAAGGTTATGTTCTTACCGAAGGTATGTTGATAGGAAAACGCGGGATGATCAGCCAGATTGGGACCAACCGCGTTGTCATAGAGGAAAATGCCCGGACACGAGCCGGCAAAAAAATTGTCACTGAAAAGGTGATGACACTCAAGAAAGAAGAGGGAGAGGACTAAAGATGCGTAACGGTATTGAAAAATTACACGTTGCTGTTTTCCTCGCACTTTGTGTCCTGTTCACGTTTCACACTGTTTCGGCAAGGGCTGCAGATGCAGGTGCGACGTATCAGGTCAACGGCGAGGACGCAACTCTGACCAATGGCACTTTGACCTACGTGCTCAATGGTTCGGCGCCAATATCTGAATTTGTTGCGGAGAGATTTTCTCCCTTCAGAGTTGTCATGGATATCAACAAAGCAGACTTTACCTTTACCCCTGCAGCACTGCCTGCAAACGACTTCGTAAAAATGGCGGTAGAAGAGCTGAAAGGAGACAACGCCCCCGGGAAACGCTTTATTTTTACCCTTAAAGACAACCACGATTACGAAGTAATCGCTCAGAGCAATGAGGTGAAGATTGTCTTCACACCAGTAAAAAGTGACGCAGGTTCTGCAGCCCTGCAGAGCAAAAAGGACAGCAACCTCGATAAACTCATCAGTTCTTCAGAGGAAAAAGTGGCAGGCAACCCGAGCGATGTTCTCACCGAGCGAACCCGTGCCCGCGTTGCTGCTCTTGGCGGAGACGACTTTGGAAACGCCGGATATAAAGCACAGAGAATAACCGTAGATTTCTACAAAGTGGATATTCACAACGTTTTTCGACTTCTCCGTGAAATCACTGATCTGAACATTATTGTTGACGAACACGTCCAGGGCTCCTTGACGCTGGCTCTGAACGATGTTCCATGGGACTTTGCTCTTGATATCATCCTCAATCTGATGCACTTGAAAAAAGAGGAACGCTTCAACACCATCGTTATCTATCCGACAGAAGTTGGTGGTAAACCCAACACCTTCACCTGGCCGGGAAACGATTCATCAACGGCCAAGACACTCAGCATTAAACCTGATCTTGACATAATCAGGGAGCAGGAAAATCAGCTGATCATTGAGGACAACATACAGCAGTCCGCTGGAATCCTTAAGGCCAAACAGCTCCTGCAACAGGCTCAGCTTCTTGAGAAACAGGACAATCTTGAAGATGCGGTCGTTCTTCTTGACGAAGCAGCCAGACTGTGGCCAAAAAATACGAAAATCACTGATCGTCTTGCAGCAATCTGCCTTGTGAATCTCGGTCAGAATGGACAGGCTGCCCATTACGCAGATATAAGTCTGAAACAGAACCCCGGCAACCACAGTGCTGCACTCTACGCCGCCATTGCCAATGCAAATATGAAACGGCTCTCGCTGGCAAATGAATACTTCATTCGCAGCATCAGCAGTACTCCGCCGATGAAAGAGGCACTTCTAAGCTACGCTGCCTTCAGTGAAAATAACAACATGAATGACGCTGCTTTAAAACTGCTCAACAAATACAAAAAGTACTACGGTGAAAATCTCAGCACAATGATCACCAGTGCACGAATTCACGATAAACAGGGAAAAACCACCGTGGCCAATGCTGAGTATCGCTCCATTCTCGCATCAGGCTACCAGCTTTCACCTGATTTGCGACGTTACATTCAGGCAAGGTTGAGTGAAAAGTGATAATTCGTACAGAAAAAACAGTCCTAATAATTAAAGCAAGAGGATGCAGATGAAGTCGATGAAAAAAACATTTACTGTCGGTGGAGTACTCGTCATGACACTGCTGCTCAGCTCCTGCATGAGCAGCACCGGGACGAAAAATGCAGACGAGAAAAAGGCAATGACACCTCCGCCACAGGCGAAGGCCGTCCCGGCTTCCCTTCCCGTTCGGTATCAGACCGCATCCTACGTCGTAGACCAGGCCATGGATCAAAGTGGAGAGCTTGACGACGAGACCGCACTTAAGGTTGGGGCCCGCATTACGACGACCAGTGGGCCTCTCCCTCTCTGGGATATCGTCAAACGTCTCGTTGCTCTCAAGGGGATGAGTGTCTCCTGGGCCTCCGATGTTAATAAAAACGTCCTCGTCGATGTCGACATCAACCCTGATGACGACTTCTATAAGGCTCTTGACGCCATGCTGCGTCAGGTAGACTACTTCGCCGAAGTGCAGGGAAATACCATTGTTGTTAAGTTTCGTGATACCAAACAATTTCAGATAGCAATGCCGTTCATTAAGCAGCAATATACCACACAGGTAGGTGGTAATATCCTTGGATCCAGTGGTTCTGACAGCAACAGTACCAATCAAATTAATGGCACAATAGCTTTAAACAGTCTTGAGAACCAATTTGATATATGGGAAAATATTGAAAAGAATCTGGATACTATTTTAGAGGTGTGGGAGCTTAAAAACATACAGAAAGAAGCTGAGAACACAACAACGAAGGCGAAAGGAACTTATAATGACAACACTCAATACTCAACTTCCAGCGATAAGGACAAACTGGACTCGCAAAGCAAAAGTAAACAACAAAGCGATAAAGTAACAGCAAAGGTCACTGAAGAAAAAGCAAAGAACAAAGAGGCACAGGGATATTATATTATCGATAAACCTGTTGGTTTAATTACCGTAACGGCTCCACGTCCAGTCCTTGAGAAGGTTGATGCCTATATCAGCAATCTAAAAAGGACTCTCTACAAGCAGATCTCCATTGAGGCCAAAATCATTGAAGTTCAAATTGATAACGAATCCAATTA
>JALNVI010000012.1 GCA_023231425.1 Desulforhopalus sp.
ATAGAGATTAGCCACAGCCATCCCACAGGCGACAGCCATGACATAAACCAGTAAACTTCCTGGTTTTAACGGTGGTATTTTGGGAGAAGATTGATCTTTGCTGTCATGTTGTTGAATCGTCAAGTTGGTTTAACCTCTGTGCTGGATGGTAGATTTAAAAATGCGTAAAATCAATATGTTACTTGGATGTAAGCTCTTTATCACGATACTTTTACTGGGGTGAATTGAACAGAATAGCGTTTACATTACGCATCTCTGCTCAACTCGCCATCTGATGTGCGCTGGCAGGTCGGAATATTTCTGCAAAAGACCGGGTAGTGATGGGGGCTGGCGAGAGAATGATTTCAAGGAAAAAACATCCGGATCGCCAGGGGATTTGCAGACATGTCAGGGTGTAACTCCCATCATGAGATCATCAAGTATTGCCGTGCAGACTCCGTTCAGCCCTTTTACAGGAGATGGGTTCGGAACATCAAAAAAGCGGAAAAAAGCAAACCCGGGCAGCCAGTAGAACTGGTTGTCCGGGCAGGGGCTGCGGCATGCTGAGAGAGACCGACAGCTTAAGAAAACAATAAGGAACAGACCACGATTTAATATCGACTGCGATGTCCCGACCAATTCAGATCGTGATCCGTCCCCTGTTTACGCTCTAATTAAGATCAAACATGGCCTCAAGGTCATGTCTGGAATATGCCTTGAATGCGAGCATGGTATCTGTTTTTTCAATGCCTTCTATATTCTGGAGGTCATTCGTTATTAATTTAGAAAGGGAGTCATTATCCTTAACTCTCGCAATAGCAACCAGGTCGTAACTGCCTGTTACAGAAAAAACTTCAGAAAACCCCTCAATGCCAGCTAATTGTTCAGCGACCTCATTGACCTTATTCCTTTGAATCTTCATTAAAATTATAGATGTGACCATGTTTTATTCCTCCATTAGATACGTAGATAAATTTTCACACATAACGCCCCGGTCTGTGGCTGGTGAAAGCGTAGACGTATAGCCGGAATTTTTGTTCGACAGCAGTCGTTTGTCATGTCCCTGCGGCATGGGCTTCACGCTCGCTTTCATCGAGGCCAGTACCCCGGGATGCCCCGTCACGACTCTCCTGCACCTGCTCTGCCTTGTTCGTCAGTTTCAGTTTATGGCCATAGCAGAAAAAGATAGCCGGCATAAAGAGCGATAAATATTGCCCCCTCACCTCGGGAAAGCGTCTGGTTTGTCAGCGCGAACGGAAGGAGGAGAATACTCAAAAAAAGCATGACTAATCCGTCACGCATTCCTATATCTGACGCGTCGATTGGCGAGACCAATGCGGTAACCCCCAAAATACAAAGGATGTTGAAGATGTTCGATCCCACAATGTTGCCAATGGCGATGTCGGACTGCCCGCGCAAGGCCGCGACGACACTTGTCGCCAGCTCGGGAAGGCTTGTCCCGGCTGCCACCACTGTCAGGCCGATCACCGCATCCGATACGCCCAGTGATTTCGCCAGGGATGTCGCACCATCAATGAAAAGCCGCGAACCGACCAGCAAAATTCCCAGCCCTGCCATTATGACCAGTGAATCAATCCACCAGCTTTTCGACAGCAGCGGCGGAGCATCTATTGATGTTTCATCGCTGCTGTTCGAAACGTTCTTTCCTGAGCGGATCGCTGATACAAGGTAGAGGATAAGGCCGAGTAATAACCCGGCGCCTGTGAAGCGGGAGAAACCAGCGTAGAGGATACATCCGAAGGCAATGGCCGAACTCAGAATCATCACCGGGATGTCTCGCCTGATCACACTGAGATGAATTTGGAGAGGTTGAATGAGTGCCGCTATCCCGAGAATGACTGCGATATTGAAAATATTGGAACCTACCACGTTGCCCAGAGCGATGTCTGCGTGACCACCAAGGGCTGAAGACAGGCTAACGCTGAGCTCAGGTGCACTTGTTCCGAAGGCAACTATGGTTAAACCTGCAATCAACGGAGAAATGCCGACCCTGGTTGCAAGGCTTGCGCTGCCTCTTACCAACCCTTCGGCACCGAAATAAAGAAGGGTTGCGCCTATGATGATGAATAGCATGGAGGATTTTCCTGACGAAAAAATTATTCTCTGGTTGCCTTATGGCTTTGGAACACAGAAAGTATTAACAACGTAAAGTCAATACGTTAATATTACGACAATCTTACTGAATATTAAGTTGACCGGATAACATTCATGTAACAAATCTCTGCTCAACTTGCCACCTGATTCGCGACGGCAGGCCAGGTATATTTCTGTAACAGGCCGGGGAGAGGGGATGGGTGGATGGAAAGAGAGAATGTGACTTCAGGGTACCTTGAATAATCGCTCAGCTTCTTCGTTACAGGAAAAACTCTCCGGCACGCCAGAGGATTTGCAGACATATCAAGGCATAAATCCCCGCCATGACATCATCAAGCATGATGCCGAGACCGCCGTGCAGACAGCGATCCAGCCAGTTTACAGGAAACGGTTTCAGCACGTCAAAAAGGCGGAAAAGAGCAAACCCGAGCAGCCAGCAGAGCGGGTTGTCCGGGGCGGGGGCTGCGGTCATGGTGATGAAAACGCCGAGAATCTCGTCAATAACGATACAGCCGGGATCCGGGCGGTCAAGAATCTTCTCTGCTGAGCCGGCGGCAAGGCTCCCGAGGACAAAGACGGCGGCGATGATGGAGAGATAGACCGGCATTTCAAGGCTGCGCATGAAATACCATGGCAAAAAGGCAAAGAGAGATCCCCAGGTCCCCGGGGCCTTTGGCAGCAGACCGCTGTAGAGGCCGGTGGCGACAGCAACGATAAGCCGGGTCACGCAGACTTCTCGGGCTGCAGACTGGTGCCTGCGGGCAGGTTGGCCCCGCGCAGCCAGTCGGTTGTTATCATCCGTTTTTTCCCTTCCGGTTGGATCTCGTTGATCTTCAGCGCATTGGTGGCGCAGGCGATAACAAGTCCCGCTTCATCGGCCTGGAGAACGGTCCCCGCTTCAACTCCGGGGTCGAGATAAACAACCTCAGGCTTGAACAGGCGCAGTCTTTTGCCATTGAAAAAGCAGTAGCCGGTCGGCCACGGGTCCAGCCCGCGGATGAGAGATTCCAGCTTTACAGCATCCTGCTGCCAGTTGATCAGGCCGTCTTCCTTTTTCAGCATTGGTGCGTAGGTTGCGAGGGCTTTGTCCTGAGGGGTGGGGAGAAGAGTACCCTCTTTGAGGCCGCGGATAGCACGCAGCAGTGTGTCGCTGCCGAGGGCGGCGAGCTTGATGAACAGAGACCCTGCGGTTTCCCCGGGATCGGGAAGAATTCTGGCGCGACAGAGAATATCGCCGGTGTCCATCTCTTCGTCCAGCTGCATGATGGTTACGCCCACTTCGCTGTCATTGTTTATGATTGACTGTTGAATTGGCGCAGCACCACGATATTTCGGCAGCAGGGAACCATGGACGTTGATGCATCCCAGCGGCGGCAGTTCGAGCAATTTTTTTGGCAGCATGCGACCATAGGCGGCAACGACAATAAGATCGGGCTGGTAGGAGGCGATCCCGTTCTGGAATTCCTCACTGCGAATGTCCATTGTTGGCTGGAGTACCGGAATATCCCTGGCTTTCGCGAGGATCTTCACCGGAGGCTCCTGCATCTTTTTACCACGCCCTTTCGCACGGTCAGGCTGGGTGACAACTGCCACCACCTTGTCAGGACCGTCGAGCAGCGCCTGCAAAGAGACTTCAGCAAATTGGGGGGTGCCCATGAATATGATGCGCAGAGGTTCAGGCATGTTGGTCCACCTTCATCCATTTTTTCACTTTCTTTTTGTAAAGATTTTGTTTGAGACGGCTGAGGTGATCAAGAAAAAGGACTCCGTTGATGTGATCAATTTCATGCTGCAGTACCACGGCAAAGCGGGCTTCAGTGGAGAGTTGAAGAACCTTGCCTTCAAGATCCTGATAGCGGACGGTGATTTTTTGGGCCCTTGTCACGTTGGCAAAGAGTTCGGGTACAGAGAGACAGCCCTCTTCGTCAACCTGGCTGCCCTCGTGTTCAATGATCTCCGGGTTGATCAACGGCATGCAATCTTCTTCTTTCCCGCTCTGACGACTGTTATCCACCACGATCAATTTAAGAGATTTTCCCACTTGTGGGGCGGCAAGGCCTACACCCGGGGCATCCCACATGGTCTCAGCCATGTCTTCAACAAGTTTTTTCAGGCCGTCATCAAATTCCGTAATCGTACGGGTTTCTTCCCGGAGAACATGATCCGGGTATTCGTAAATTTTCAATTTTGTCATGATATTGTTTCCTCTCTACTTTGTGCGGTAATTGCCTGATAACAAATATAAGCACTACATACTACTTCCTGATGGTCAAACGGGCAAGTATATGGCCTGGATTTCCCAAATTATCCGATGAACTGGCAGGGATGAAGTAGTACACTGTATATGCTTGTTAACAGAAGGGTACCTTGAATAATCGCCCATCTTCTTCATTACAGGCAAAAAATTATCCTCCAACAAAGCGAGGAACGAGATGTCGAGATATCCAGGACATCCCTGCGGTAAATTTCCTTCTGTCTCGCGAATATGAACGAAATACAAGATGTTTCAAGATACCCGAAAGGGGGGTTATTATGAAAACAGTGGGAATTGACGTCGGCGGCACTAACGCTGATGGTGTTTTACTTGAAGGGGAAAGCCTGCTTGCCAAGGCGAAAATCCCTGTTGATCACGACAACTTGAGCGGGGTTATTATTGCCCTGCTGGAAAAACTTCTCGGCGATAATGCAGGTCAGGTTGACCAGGTGCATCTCAGCTCAACCCTTTGTACCAACGCCATTGTTAATGGTGAGATGGACGAAGTGGGGATGCTGGTGCAGGCCGGACCGGGACTTAATCCGGAGTTTCTCGACTGCGGTGAGAATCTGGTCTTTCTTGATGGCGCCATAGATCATCGTGGTGGTTTGGTTAAATCGCCCTCGGCTGCGCTGGTGGATGCCGCTCTGGCCGATTTTTCGGCAAAAGGGCTGCAGTCGATTGGTGTGGTGACCAAATTTTCCCACCGTAACCCGCAGGTGGAGCAGGATCTCGCCCGTCAGGCAGCATCCTTTCCCCATGTCACCTGTGGTCACAACCTCTCCGGGCTTCCCAATTTTCCCCGGCGGGTCTATACGACCTGGATCAATGCTGGACTCAAGACCCGTTTTCAACAGTTTTCTGAAGCAATTCGCACAGGGGTGAAACGGCTTGGCATTACCGCGCCTCTCTCTGTACTGAAAGCTGACGGTGGCACCATTCCCCTCGAACGGGCGGAGGCGGTTCCCTGCGAGTCTGTTCTCTCCGGGCCTTCGGCAAGTGTGATGGGGGCGCTGGCGCTTACTCCTCGGGAAAAAGATTTCGTGGTGCTGGATATCGGGGGTACCACCACCGACATTGGTCTCTTTGCCGATGGTGTCCCGCTGATGGAGCCCTACGGGGTAACAATCATGGGACGGCCGACCCTCATTCGCGCACTCAACACCCGCAGTGTCGGGCTGGGGGGTGACAGTGAGGTGAAGTGGACAGAGGACGGATATGTGATCGGTCCGCAGCGCCACGGTGTTCCTGCAGCCTTCAGCAAAGGAAAAATCACTGGAGCGACCCCCTCTGATGCCATGGTGGTGCTTAATCGTATGGAAGGAAATCGAGAACGCGCTGCTGAGGCCCTGCGTCTTCTTCTCCCCAATAATCCGCCGGAAGAGACGGCCAGAGAGGTCCTGCTGAGTTTTGGGCAGAATATCAAGCGGGCTGTTGAGCAGATGGTGGAAGATGTTTTTGCCCGTCCGGTATATACCGTCTCCGCGCTGCTTGAACGGCAGCGACTGGAACCGACGGAGATCATTGCCGTGGGCGGCCCCGCCGAGGCTCTGCGCAGCGAACTGGCGGCGGCTTTTGACCTGCCCTGTGAGGTTCCGTTAAATTACGAAGTGGCCAACGCCATAGGTGCTGCGCGAACCCGGCCGACACTCTCTGCTTCTCTCTATGCCAACAGCAGTGACGGTACGCTCTCCATCCCGGAGATCGGTCTGCACGAGGAGATTGGGCGCAGTTACGGCATGAAAGACGCCGAGGAAAGCCTTGCTGCGGCAATCCGTCATCTTGCGGCTCAGGCCGGTCTTGAGGGGGAACTCCCGCCGGTGGAATTTGTTGAACGGGAGGAGATGAATACGGTACGCGGTTTCTCCGCCACCGGTAAGGTTATAGCTCTCAAGGCGCAGGTTAAGCCGGGGCTTGCAGGCGTGTGAGGCGGGGGTGCCCCTCGTCTTTCCATGAGAGAATCAAGGAGAAATTATGACAAAATATATGCCTCGGGCCGTGCGCAAAACCGGTCTTATTCTGTTCCCTGCCTTTGACTGGTGTATTACTCCCAGTCACCCTGAGCGTGAGGAACGTCTGCTCTACACCCGCGACCAGATCGTTGAAGAGGGTCTGGAGGATGTGGACGGAATTGAGTTTTTTAATCCGGAGCTGGCGGAATACGCCGATATTGATAGGGTTCACCTCTGTGCGCCTTCTTCAAAAGCTCTGCTTACCGAGTCTCATCTGATCTCCGCTGGAGGGGCTATCCGGGCGGCGAAAGCAGTGATGGAGAAAGAGGTTGAGCGGGCCTTTGCAATTGTTCGCCCGCCGGGTCATCATGCCATGCAGACCGTCTTCGGGGACCGTGGGTTCTGTATTGCCAATATTGAGGCGATCATGGTGGAACATCTCCGCCGGCACTACGGTGTGCGCCGTATCGCCATCGTGGATACCGACTGTCACCACGGCGACGGTACTCAGGATATATTCTACAACGATCCCGATTTGCTCTTCATCTCTCTGCATCAGGACGGTCGTACTCTCTATCCGGGTTCCGGCTTTCAAAATGAGGCAGGCGGGCCTGCCGCCCAGGGCTACACTATCAACCTGCCACTTCCTCCAGGTACTGGCGAGGAGGGGTTCAGTATGGTGACGGACCGGGTGGTGCTGCCTTTGCTGGACGCCTTCAAACCGGAGCTGGTGCTTAACTCCGCCGGGCAGGATAATCACTACTCCGATCCCCTCACCAATATGAATTTCACAGCCCAGGGGTATGCCCGTTTGAACAAGGCAATCAATCCGGATATCTGCGTGCTGGAGGGCGGGTATTCCATTGAGGGGGCGCTGCCCTACACCAACCTTGGTATTATCCTTGCCATGGCTGGACTGGATACCAGCAATGTGCGCGAGCCAGACTACGATCCGCGGCGTTTTGTGCAGTCAGCGCTGATGAATGGGCAGATTGAGGGAATCTGCCAGAATGCGCTTGATATCTTTGCCGCGCGTAAGAAATGGGACACGGGTGTCCGCCGTGGAGAGGAAGTGGTGGAGCGGAAGTCGATCTACTACGACACCACCGGTTTTGGTGTCGACCAGGTGAGACACTATAAACTTTGCCCGGATTGCCCCGGATATACCGAGGTGGAAGCCAGCGGGGCAGGGGAGCTGATGCATGGTTTCACCGTGCCTTTTAACGCCTGCAGTAAATGTCAGCAGGCGGCGAGGGATGCGTTTGCCCGGGCGGCAAAGGCTAAGGGACCCCGGGAGCAGGTTGTGCTGCAGGACCGGGTGGCTGATATCTACGAGACTGTCTGACATCAGGTTCGTTTTTCCTGAAAAAAAGCCCCGTATCGTCTTGTGCGATGCGGGGCTTTTCTGGTTTGTAAATCTAAAAGCCTGAAGAGCGAACTTTTAGATAATGTTGCAAAAAAACATTGAATACTCGCCCCTCTCCTTTGTTACAGGAGAAAATTTATCCTTCGACAAAGCGAGGAACGAGACGTCGAGGTAAGCGCTGGACTTCGATATCAATCATGGCTGTAATAAATTTCTTCCTGTGCCTCGAATCTGGGCGAAAGGCTGGTTATGCACAAGGTACCAGAAGAAATTTAGTACTCCTGTGCCCGCTCTTTTCTGCTTTCAGGCGTCCGCTCCGTGGTGCTTCGGCAGGCTGCTCAATACATTTTCAATGCGTCTGGCCTGATCATCTCCCATTTTTAACAGGGTTCTCTTTTTGAATTTGTCTGGATATTGCACCTCCTTCTGGATCTTTTCGTTCTTCTTTCCGCCTGAAAAGAGAGTGCAGGTCATCAAGTATCAGGTAGAGGGTGGGGACAAGGGCGAGGGTGATAATGGTGGCGAAAAGGATGCCGAATCCCAGCGAGATGGCCATCGGGATCATGAACCTTGCCTGGCGGGAGGTTTCAAAGATCATTGGGGCAAGTCCACCGAAGGTTGTGAGGGTGGTGAGCAGGACCGGGCGGAAACGACGATTGCCGGCGAGGAGAACCGCCTCTCGTGCAGTCTCACCCTCCAGCCGTTTCTTATTGATGAAATCGATGAGGACGAGGGAGTCGTTAACAACTACTCCGGAGAGTGCGACCATGCCCATCATCGACATCAGGCTCAAATTGTAGCCCATCAGCAGATGCCCATAGACCGCACCGATAATGCCGAAGGGAATTGCCGTCATGACGATGGCCGGCTGGGTATAACTGCGGAAGGGGATGGCGAGCAGCAGATAGATTCCGCCGAGGGCGTAGAGGAAGCCGAAGGCAAGTGCCCCGGTGCTTTCCTGGCGATCAGCCTGGCGTCCCTGAAAGCTCCAGGTGAGGCCGGGATATTTTTTGACGAGTCGCGGGAGATCCTCTGCAGCGAGGGTGGCAGCAACAATCTGGGTGTCGCCGAGGGGTACAACATTGGCCTCGACCGTCACCGTGCGGTGGCTGTTTCGCCGGGTGATCGTGGTGTAGCCGGGTGCTTTGCTGAGATCGGTAATATCCCCAAGGGTTACCCAGGTGCCACCGGGGGTCTTGATGTGCATGTTCTCAATATTGCTCTCCTGGCGGCGTTCTTTTTCAGGCAAACGAACCCGCACCGTTACTTCGTTGTTGGCCCGCTGCTGACGCAGGGCGATTGCGCCCTGCCAGGCGCTGCGGAGCTGTCGCCCTACTTCCGTAGAATTAAGGTTGAGACTGTGTCCCCACTCATTTACCTGGTAGGTGTACTGCATCTTGCCTTCAGCAAAACCCTTGTCGATATCTTTTACCCCGGGAAAATCTGCGAGGCGGGTGGCGAGCTCTTCACTTGCTCTGTCCAGCAGGGGAATATCGCGGTGGCTCAGTTCTACAGTAAGTGAGGCTCCGCCGCCGGGACCGCCGCGGTCTGATTCGAAGAGTAAAGAGTTCAACCCGCTGACTGCACCGACCTGCTCACGCCACAGGTGGGTGAGCTCGCCGGTGCTGATCGGGCGTTCGTCAGAGGGGGTGAGAAGGGCGCGCAGGCGAATCTCATTCTCGTTGATTCGTCCGGTGGTGGCGGCGAGCAGCTTTTTGCCGCCATGCTGCGCCACAACCTCTTCAAGTCCCTTGAGCAGTGTCTCCTGAACCGCAAGCAGTTTCAACTGCGGGCTGCCCCAGGGCAGGGTGGCAGTGACTTCTGCGACATCTCCTTCCACCCTTGGCATGAGGATCATTCGTATCCGGCCACTCTGGACATAGCCCGCAGTGATCAGCAGGATACCCGCCATCAATGCGACAAAAAGATAGCGCAGATTAATGGTAACCCCCAGAGAGGGGATATAGATCCGAGTAATAACAAACTGCATCAGGCGGTGGGTCCTCTGCTGCAGCCGAAACATTATCGAAGGCAGCCACCAGCTGCCACTCTTTTTTGAATGAGCGAGGTGGGAGGGGAGAATGAGAAGTGATTCAAACCAGCTGATGGCAAAAGTGGAGATGACGACAATAGGAATTACCCGCCAGACCTTGCCTGACACCCCGGACACAAAGAGCATCGGCATGAAGGCGACGATATTGGTGAGGATGGAATAGGTGATGGGGATGGCCACGTCCCGTGCACCGAGCACTGCGGCCTGTACCCTGGTGAGGCCGCACTGGCGGTATTCGTAGATATTCTCCCCCGCAATAATGGCGTCATCCACCACAATTCCCAGTGCGATGATGAAGGCGAACATGGAGATCATGTTAATAGAGACGTCAAACATTGGCAGAAAAAGAAGGGTGCCGAGGAAAGAGACAGGAATTCCCATGGTGACCCAGAAGGCCAGTTTAAACTCCATGAAGAGTCCAAGGGAGATCAGTACGAGGGCGAGACCGAAGAAGGCGTTTTTCAGAAGCATATGAAGACGATCGCGATAGACCGTTGATCTGTCGTCGCTGACCGCCCAGTTAATCCCCGGTGGCAGAGTCCTGCCAATCGTCTTCATTGCTGCCACGGTGTCATCGGAGACGGTGATCGGGGTCTCCTTTCCCACTCGATAGACAAGGAGCTGCAGGGCGGGCATCCCGTCGTAGCTGCTGGAGCGGGTAACGTCCTCAAAGCCTTCTTTGACGGTGGCAATATCGCCGAGAAGGACGCTGGCACCGCTGCTGCCGGTAATAATCGGGATGGTGGCGAATTCTTCTGCGAGGTCGCTGCGGTCTTTGAGGCGGAGGAGAATCTGGCCGCCGGAAGTTTCGATCTTGCCGCCGGGAAGCTCCACTGAGGCAGCCCGGATCTTTGCGGCGATCTCCTCATGGCTCAGGTTGTAACGGCGCAGGGTCGATTCCGGTACTTCCACCTCCACTTCATAGGCGCGGGGGTTGTCGATTTCCACCTGGGAGATGCCGTCGTACTGCAGCAGGCTGTCTTTTATCATATCGCTGGTGCTGCGCAGCAACCCGTAGTCTACATTACCGTAGAGATTGAGGCGCAGTACCTGGCGTTTGGTGACGATGAGGGTGACTACCGGCTTTTCAGAATCTTCAGGAAAGGTGGTAATGCGGTCCACCTCAGCCTGGATATCCTGAAAGACCTTTTCGGTATCTACTCCATCACGCAGTTCGGCTGCTACCGTGGCGTTTCCTTCAGAGGCGGTGGCATTGATTTCATCAATATCCTCAATCCCGCTCAGTCCTTCCTCAATGGCGAGGATAATGCCCTGTTCCACCTCTTCCGGACTGGAGCCGGGGTAGCTGACGCTGATGCTGACGGTATCAAGCTCGAAGGAAGGGAAGACCTCCCGCTTGATTTGACTGCTCATCAACAAACCGCCGATAATGAAGATAATCATCAGCAGGTTGGGGGTGACGGGGTTGTTGATCATCCACGCCACGGGACCTTTCTGGAGACGCTGAATTTTTCGGGGAGGGCTTTGCATGCTCACAACTTGTTCTCCGGTTCGGGAGCGGGCTGGCTGCTCTGTGCAGGTGTTTGGTCTGCGGGCTGAACGTCTGCTGCGGGGGTGGCGTTGCCTTCATGCTGAGGGACCGCAGTTTCGCCTGCAGCAGGAGGGGTCTCTTTCTTTTCAAATGAATTTTTTTCTTCTCCGGTTACCTGGCGGAAAATCCCTTCACGGGGAGAGGAGAGCGAGGAGGTGATCAGCTGTTCACCGGGTTTGAGGCCTTCGCTGATATAAAGCGTGTCCCCCTCCCTGGCAGCAATGGTAACCGGGCGGATGATGATTTGGTTGTTTTCACCAAGTATGCGTACGGTGTCGTTTTCGTGGAGCATGGTCCGATTGAGGACGACCATGTCGTGGAGGTCGGAACCGATAATTTCAACCTGTACGAAACTGCCAAGGCGCAGTGGCTGCTTCTCATGATTCTCCGCGCGGAGGCAGAGCGGATCCTCAACCTTTGCATAGACCACGGCCATGCGGCTGGTTTCTTCAAGGGAAGACGCAATATGGGTGATAACCCCGCGGTGGGTATCTGTGCCGTTTGAGATCAGCACCGGAGAGGCACTGGTGGGGGTATCGCTGAGCCATTTGAGTTGCTTCTCCGGGACAGTGATGCGCAGCAGAAAGGCATCGGTCCCTGCCAGGGTGGCGAGGGTGGTGCTGGTCGTAACCCGACTGCCCCTGTCCACTGCTTTGGAAATCACTACGGCGTTGAAGGGGGCGCGAACCTTTGTGTCGGCAAGGTCGCGTTGCGCCATTTCCAGCTGTGCCTCCGTGGCGGTGAGGGCAGCGCGGGCGGCATCAAGCTGAGGTTTGCGCAGCATCAGTTTCTTCTCGCTGCTGTTTACTTCGCGATCAAGCAGTTCATACTCCTTCTCTGCCACAAGCTGATTGCCCATCTCGAGGCTGAGAGCCGCACGGGCCTCGGCCACTGTCCCGCGCAGATGGGTCAGGGCGAGACGGTAATCCTCAGGGTCAATGGTCAATATGACCTCGTCCTTCTTGAAAAAGCCGCCGGGGGTGAAGTGCGGATTGACCTCCTGCACCTGTCCGGAGACCCGGGGGGTGAGGGTTATGGACTGATCGGCGATTACTGTTCCCATGGCGTGCAGGTGAAGTACACCCTCGCCCGTTTTTGTCGTTACCACCTGCACCAGCGGGGTTACGGTGGTGCGGCGTTGTGCCTTTGCTTTCGGCGGGGTTTTCATCATCCAGGTGGTGATGAGGACGGCGATAAGGATGATGCCAAGCGTTAGCCCTGCCTGCAGGAGTATTCTCTGTTTGTTTGTTTTTTCGGGTTGTTTGCTCATTGTTTTCTCAGAAGAATGACTTGATGACGGGGGCTGCTTCTTCTCTCTCCGGCGGCAGCAGTTCTCCTGGCAGACCGCCACTGAGTGCACGGTAGAGGGTGATGCGGCTGGAGAGGAGCTGTCGTTTAATATTCAGGATGTCGCGCTGCAGCTGCTGTACGGTGAGGATTGTTGAGAGTACCCGCTGATAACCAAGGGTGCCCTGACGATAGCGAAGGTTGATCTGTTCAACGCTGTCGCTGGCCAGTTTCAGCTGTTTCTCAAGGCTGAAGAGCTGCTTGAGCAGAGCTTCTTCATTGCTGAGGGCGTTTTCCACTTCGTTAAGGGCGTCAAGAATGGTCTGTCCCCAGGTGTAAAAAGTCTGCTTTGCTGCGGCGACGCGGCGATCGACTTCGGCCCGGCGGCTGCCGCCGTCAAAAATTGGGGCGGCAAGGTTGATCCCGAGGGTCCCGAGCCAGGTATTGAAAAGCTGGTGGGTACTGGTCCCGCTGGTGTCCAGCGAACCCGAGATTGAGAGCCGGGGAAAACGGTTGGCCACTGCTGCGGCAGTTTGTGCATCAGCGGATTCCAGGGAGTGAAACGCGGCGCGGACATCCGGGCGGCGCTGAACCAGCTCAAGGGGAAGGCCGGTGGCGGGCAGCGGCGGCAGCTCCGGCAACTCCCCGGCCACCATTTTCAAAGGAGCTGGCGGCTTGCCGAGAAGGATGGCGATGCGGTGGTCAAGGATGCTGGCACTGGCGCGGAGGACTGCAAGGCTGGTGGTGTTGGACTCCACCAGCTGCTGCTGGAGCAGATCGGCGATACCGGTCTGGCCGGTGATGACCTTTATGTCAATTATCTTCAGGTTTTTTCTGTTGGTGCTCTGCTGCTGGCGGAGCAGGAGTTGCTGTCCCGTATTCTCCTGCCGGGCAAACCAGGTTTCTGCCATCTCGGCGGCGATGGAGAGAGCAGCATCTTTGAACTCCTCCTCTCCTGCGGCAAGAGAGGCTCCGGCGGCTCGGCGGGTCGCGCTCAGCCGGCCCCACAGGTCGAGTTCCCATGAGGAGCTGACTCCGAGGCTGAAGGCGTCACTGGTTGTGTCGGATTTGAAACTGCGTTCAGAGGAGGCGCTGCCAGTACCGTCCAGGGACGGCATGAAAGGTGCTCCCGCGACACGGGCGAGGGCTTCGAGTTCGCTGACCCGTTCTCCGGCGGCACGCAGAGAAAAGTTGTCGTGCAGAGCACTTTCCACAAGGGAATTGAGTTCCTTGTCGCCGAAACTTTCCCACCAGCGTGGCGGAGCCTCTTCTTCCCCGCTGGAACTGAAGCCCTGCGGTATCTCAAAGGGGGGAGGCGGGCGGGATTGCGCACAGAAACAGCCGCTGAGCAGGCTGCTGCAGAGCAGGGCGAAAAGCAGGCAGAAGGAGTGTGGAAAGCGGTTATATGTCAACATTGGCATGGGTGAAGGAGGAAGAAAAAGGATGCAATTATACCACATTGGTACCTTAAATAACCAGCCTTTCACCCATCTTCTTCGTTACAGTAAAAAATTTATCCTCGGAATATCAAAGTTATGCCTGCTGTAAATTTTCTTCTGTTCCTCGAATATGAACAAAATAAAAAGTTCTTCAAGGTACCTGAATGATTATACGCGTATTTATCTTTTGTTCGCAAGAGCTGTTCCCCTTTACTGCAGAAAAATTGCAGACTGCGCGGCTGCGGGCCATGACATCAGAGTCCTGCGGGCAGGTGACGATGTGGTGTGGGAAACTATCCGGCGAAGATGAAAAATTTGCGCAGGGCGTAGTTGATCATCACCGAGGTGAAAATGTTGCAGGCAAAGGCCCAGGTGGTGAGAACGTTGAAGCGGCGGATGAGCCAGCCCATGAGAAGAGTGCCGAGGACGATGGAAATTCCGGAGACGGCGTAGAAAAGCAAAATCTCAACGAAGAGGGTGTGCCGTCCGCCCTGAAAAACCCACAACACATTGGTAATGTAAGCCACCATGTTGGAGATGAGAAAGGCTGTAAAATTGCCCAGCATGGAGTTGCGGGCACGGGTTTTATTATCCACCCCGGCGGGATCCAGACGAAGATATTTGACAGCAAGATCTTCGGCCTGCAGGGCAGGAAAGAGCTTCCAGCAGGCCAGATGGAAGATAACAATATGAACGGCGGTCGCAAGACCACCGGTGAGAGCATATTTGAAGAACTGGATAAACGCGGGGTTGTCTAAAAATGACATGGGGAATAAATACCGTAAAATTGAACAGATAGAATATTTGGAAAGAGAAAAAACTCTTGAGGTAACATCGAATAATCGCCCATCTTCTTTGTTATAGTCAAAAAATTATCCTCCGACAAAGCGAGGAACGAGACGTCGAGAGGTAAGCGCTATACTCCAGGTAAGCGTTAGACCCCGTGATCAAGTGATGCCTGCGGTAAATTTCCCCCTGTGCCTCAAATATGAACGAAACACAAGCTTCTTCAAGGTATCCTTGAGATACTGCTTTTCTGCAAAGATTCCAGAAAAATCTGCGGAGCAGGCCGATGCAGAGATGCGGCCCGGCTCTTTCTTCCGGCAAAAAAAGACCTACTCGACATCTACCTTGTCAGCCTTCCCTCCGATTCCTTCAATATACTGGAAAAAACTGCCGTAGAAAACATTGAGCAGTTCGATTCTCTCCTGCTGATCCTCTCCGGCTTTTTTCAAAGCCACGGAGAGGGGCATGCGCCATGGGACATCAACGTGGCCGATGCCGGGGGCGAGGTCAAGCCACTCCTCGGTTTCCTCGGCAACCTGCCTGTACAACTCGCGCTGCTTCTCCTCGTCGAGATCTTCGAGTTCTTCATCGGTCATCAGCTCTTTTTCTTCCTTAAGATAGTCTTCGAATTTGTGGTTTTTCTCAAGCTGTACCTCCATCGTTTCAATCTCCAGCTGATAAAGCGCCGCGTGCATGCCGAGCATCAGGGCGGCATCCTGCGGAGTCATCCCCTTGATCAGCTTGCAGAGCATTTGCTGTGCCTCGTTTGGCTGGCCTTCAAGGGTGTAGAGGTGGTCGGCGAGCCAGGAAAAATAGAGAACGGCATCCTCCTCGTTGTTGCAGACGGTGAGCTGCCTGTTGTCTGCCTCTGGCACCTCGCAGAAACGGAAATCGCGTCCCCAGCGGGTTCCGGCATATACCATGCCGATGGGGATGAGCTGCTTGTCACTGCGTCCTGGAAAGGATTCATGGAGGATAGAGAGGACAAATGCTGTTTCATTCGGTTCTTCGTCATCGTGTTTGTTGCTGGTAGTCATGGGGTATCCTGTGTGATTTGCGGAGAGAGGAAGTGTCGGCCTCTGCGTTGACTTTTATCTGCGGATTCGTGATAATGCTTTCATCCCGAGTATTTTACCCGGGAAAGTGTATCATCGCTGCTTAACTTTACCTGAACCCCGTTCCCGGCCGCAATGAAATTCCTCCCTTCTCAGCTCGTCTACTTTTTTCAGAACAGAAAGACGCAGAAAAATGTTGCGGCACTGGTTCGCTTCCTGCTCTTTGTTCTCTTGATTATTCTGCTCTATTCGATGCTTTTCCATTACATCATGGTGCTCGAAGGACGTAATTTCAGCTGGGTGACCGGCCTCTACTGGACGCTGACGGTGATGTCTACCCTCGGTTTCGGCGATATAACTTTCTTCTCCGATACTGGACATATTTTTACCATCGTGGTGCTGCTTTCCGGAATTGTGCTGCTGCTGGTGATTCTACCTTTCACTTTCATTCAGTTTTTTTATGCGCCCTGGCTGGAGGCTCAGGAGAGAAGTCGCGTGCCACGGGAGCTGCTGAAGGAGGTTCGGGGACATGTCCTCATTACCGACTTCGGGCCGATTACCGAGATGTTGATTGACAAGCTTAATCGCCGACAGGTGAAGTATGCAATTCTTGAACGTGACTGGCAGCGGGCGGCGGAGCTGAATGATCTCGGCTATAGAGTGGTGCTCGGGGACCTGGATGATCCCGAAACCTGGAGCCGACTGCAGGTGCAGCAGGCGGCACTGGTGGTGGCCACCGGTGATGACCTCACCAATACTTCTGCGGCGTTTACCGTACGTGAGGTGACTCAGGATGTGCCGATGGTGCTTAGTGCTACGGAGGAAAATTCGCTCGATATTCTCAACTTTCCTGTAAAGGTGCATGTCTTTCTCTTCCATCGGATCCTCGGGCGGCGCCTCGCCGAGCGTACAGTTGGTCTCGGCCGGCCGATTAATATCGTCAGTCAAATGGACGAACTGGTGCTGGGGGAAATCTCTGCCAGCCAGACTACCCTCGCCGGACGGAGTCTCGGCGCTATTCTCGCCGAGGAGCGCCGGGTGCATCGTCCGGAGGAACGGGTGCAGGTGATTGGTTTGTGGGAGCGGGGGAAGTTCCTCGCGCCACAAATGGATAGAGTGATCGGCGAGCGCAGTATCCTGCTGCTGGCCGGCAGCCTGGCCCAGCTGGATGCCTTTGAGGCACAGCATGTGTCTCCTTCCGCAGGAGATTTGAGTGATGCGTCGGTGCTTATCCTCGGCGGTGGGCGGGTCGGCCGTGCGGTGGCCGAGACTCTGCACCAGCACTCACTGCGTTTCAGTATTGTGGAAAAAGATTCCGATACGAAGGAGCTGGAAAAGGTTGCCACCGGCCATGTTGTTTTCGGGGACGCTGCTGATATTGAGGTGCTGGAGAAGGCGGGAATCATGAAGGCACGGACGGTGATCGTTACTACCCGCGACGACGCTATGAACATGTATCTCTGCTTCTACTGCCGGCAGTTGCGGCCGGATGTTCAGATTATCAGCCGTACTACCCTGCAGCGCAGTGTGTCAAAGCTGCACACGGCGGGTGCAGACCTTGTTCTCTCTTATGCCTCAATGGGAGCGAACGCCATTATGAACGTCCTCAGTACCGATGAGATCTCCATGTTCACTGAGGGGCTCAATATCTTTACTCTGCCGGTGCCGTACAGGCTCCTCGGGAAGACCCTCGCCGAGAGTCGAATCCGCGAGGTGACCGGTTGCAGTGTCATCGCTCTGCAGACAGCCAAAGGGCTGGTTGCAGGGCTGGGGGCAGAGACGCGACTGGAGAGCAGTGAATCCCTTGTGATGATTGGCAGCAGTGAGGCGGAGGAGCTGTTTGCTGAGCTTTTTCCTCAGCATTGAGCGGGATCTCTGGCAGGGTGTGGAGACAGCAATTTTGTGCAGAATGACACCTGCAGGACATGGAACGTCTATACCTCTTTGAAGGTCTGGAAAGATAGTGTAGAATCTGCCGGATTACGGGATGTTGCAGAAAAAGAATGTCGACAGTTCTGGAAGAGGCTCTTTTCGTCGATATTTTGCAGGAAGAGGAAGGGGCGCGGAGCAGGGAATATCAATTCCCAATGTGCGGTGGGGTCAATGAGAGCGGTCCCAGGACGGAAACAAGGAGAAGCAGCGTGGATTTTGACGACATCAATCTGGCGATAATCAATCATCTCAAGGATGGCCGCAAGCCCTTCAAAAAGATTGCCGATATTCTTGGCCTTGCCGAAGGAACAGTGCGGGCGCGGGTAAAAAAGCTCAAAGATGAGGGTATTCTTGACATCACTGCTCTTGTTAATCCGGAGAGTCTGCCGAGTCAGTCAGTATCCATCGTCGGAGTGTGTCTCACTGATATGAATCTGGTAAAGAAGGCCGAGCAGTTCAGTACGCTGCGTGGCGTGATCTCTGCCTGTGTGGTCACCGGTCGCTTTGATCTTATTATCACCGTTCTGCTTTCCAAAGACTTTCCGCTGGTGTACTTCTACACCGAGGAGATGTCGAAGCTTCAGGGTATCCGCTCAGTGGAGACGTTCGTCGTCTATAAAAGTTTCAACCTCAAGGTGCCTTTACTCGTGACCTGAAGGGTCCATCGAAATTAAAACGGGAAGGACGGAAAAAGGGAAAAGCAAAAGGCGGTAAGACGTTTTTTTACCACGAAGAACGCGAAGGAACGCGAAGGAAGGCAAAAGCATTTGAGAATAAAGATTTTTAAAATTTAAAGCGGGAAGGACAAAAAAGGGGAGACAGGGTGCCGGGAAAAGCAAAAAGTCTTTGTAGAGACGACCAATTAGGGCGTCTTTAGCACAACGGTGTCTTATCCCATAACAGACGTCTTCTTCCACAACGAACGTCATCCGGTTTTGTTCCCTTGCTTTTTTCCGCCTCCTGCCTCCTTTCTCCCTTTTTGTTTTTCCCATAACTTTTTGAGAAGTTATCTCTTCTGGGTGAAAAAGACTCCGAGAAGAATCATTCCTCCGGCCATTATCTGTGTGCCGTTGAGGCGTTCCCCCAGCAGCAGCCATCCCAGCAGGACAGAAAAGATCGGGATGAGATTTACACAGGCCGCCGCCCGGCTGGCTGTCACATATCTCAACGAAAAATTATAGAGGCCGTAGGCCCCGATGGTAATAATTGCCCCAAGATAGATTACGGCGAGAGTTCCGGCATTGTTGAACTCGTGCGGCAGCTCTGTCCCTGGGAAAAAAAGCAGAGGGAAGAAGAAGATACAGCCAGTTATGGCCTGTACTGCTGTGAGAAAAAGTGGTGAATAGCGGCTGACGAGTTTTTTCATTGAGATGGTGTACACGGTGGCACAGAGCATGGCGACAAACTCGAGGAAGTTGCCAAGGATTGGGTTGGTCGCGTTCTCGGTGGCGCTGCCGGACAGTGTCAGAAAGATGACTCCAGCCAGTGCAAGCAGGGCGCCGGCCCAGACTGTACGCGGCATTCGTTCACCCAAAAAGCAGGTGGCAGCTATCATTACCAGTACTGGCAGGATGGCGGTGATGACTCCCGCCTGAGAGGCTGTGGTGAAGTTTACGGCGTGGCCCTCGCAGAGAAAGTAGAAGCAGGGCTCGGCGATTGCCATGATGAGCAGCAGTTTCAGATCTTCACGGCGGAAAAATTTCAGATGGAAGAGATCCCTCCGTCCGACATAGAGCAGGGCAAAACAGCAGCTGGCGATTGCCATCCGGCCGAAGATGACGACCATGGGATCGAAATACTGGAAGGAGAATTTCAAGGCAATGAAGGAGCTCGACCAGAGAATCATCGCGGCGACCAGAGCGATACTGGCAGTGGCAATGGCGGGCGCAGGAGTCATGAATGTTCCCAAAAAAATCCCCCGGCGCACGGGGCGGCGGGGGATGGACAGGTTGATGAAACTAAAATGTAAAGACCTCAGTTCTGCAGGATCCACTCTCCGGTCTGCGGGTTGCGGCAGGCGGTGGTGTAGGTCTTCTGTGCCTTACCATCAATAGTAGCCAGAATCTCTGCCTTGCGGCAGGGGGAGGTCTGATCATGATCAGGGTAGTAGGCAGGTTGCGGAACTACTGAGTAACTGTTGCCAGTGTCCGGGTTCTGCCAGGAGACGGGACTGTTGGAGGGACTGCTGTTATAAACGTCGTTGAGGCGGATACGGTCAGCCTTGTCCATCTCATTTCCGACGATATAGCCGAGGACAGTACCGATGGCCGCACCGAGAAGGGTTGCCTGGGTGTTATGGCCGATGGCCTGGCCGAGCAGGGCTCCACTTGCTGCGCCGAGACCGGCACCTGCGGTTCCTTTGCTAATTCCTTGATCAGCACAGCCTGAGAGGCTGAGGGTCAGAGCTGCTGCAGTAATAAGAGCGGCAATTTTTTTCATGATGTTCTCCTTTATAATTATAGGTTATTCCCTCTTACAAGAGAGCAACCCTGCATATATTTTCCAGAGTCTCAGGCAGCCCGCGATAGAGCCTTCCTGCTATCTGTCTCCTGCGCTCCTTTTACCAGAAGAAACTACAGCACTGTGAGCCTGCATGGAAGGGGGCTCCCGGGCCGAAGGGGGATCCCGGACCGAAGCAGCCTGAGAGGCCGACGGTCAGGGCTATTGCAATGACAAGAGCGGCAAATTTTTTCATAATGTTCTCCGTTGTAATTATAGGCTGTTCTCTCTTCTAAGAGATCAACCATGCACGTCTTTTCTGTAGTCTCAAACACCCTACGATATAGATTCCCCGCTCTTTTTTCAAGAGAATAGTGGGAGTTTGCAGTGAAGTGCTGCATCCGTCCTTTTTGTGCGCAGCATAAAGAGCGTTGAGGTTCTTTGGCCACGGAGCAATAGACGTCCGGGCTCGGCATCGTAACCGGGCTGTTTCGAGAAGAAAAGGTGGAACACGAAGGGGTATATCGGGTGCGCTGCCGTTTATTCTGCGGATGTTATTTCCACTGGAAGCTCAACATCTTCCACCACCTCGCCGAGGGCGGTTACACTCGGGAAAAGTGGAGAGAAACGGGGAGGAAGACGGGAGCTTGCTCCGGCGATATGGAGGAGATAGCCGATACCTGCCACCTCCGCTGCATGCAGAACCTTCTCTGTGTCGTCGGCAAAGAAGGTTCGCTCAGGCCGGTGGGGGAGAATGTCCCGCAGTACCTTCCAGAACTGCGGCTGCTCCTTGGCCCAGCCCACCTCTTCGGCGGAGACGATACGGTCAAACCAGGGGTGCAGGTTAATTTTACCCATCTTCACGGCCAGGGTTTTGGGGTGGGCGTTGGTGACGAGGGAGACGGGCTTGTCCATTTCGCGCATGGCGTTGAGAAAGTTAAGGGCCTTCGGTCGCAGATTGATAAACTCGCGGGCCTCGCATTTCAACGCGGGGATGTCCAGTCGCAGCTGTTCGGACCAGTAATCGAGGTTACACCAGGCAAGGGTATTCTCCACCTTTTTGTAGGTGGCGAGGAGCTTGGCGCGGGCCTGTTCCGGGGTCCCGCCGTTTTTCTGCTGCCACTGCGCCGGGACAAACTCCTCCCAGAAGTAGTCATCAAAATATTTATCGAGCAGTACGCCGTCCATGTCGAGGAAGATGTGGTCGATCTCCTGCCAGGGGAAATGTATTGTCATTTTGTCTCCTTGAGCAGTTTATGAAACTCACGCAGGGTCTCGGTGACAGCGGCAAAGACCTCCGCCTCGGATTTTCCTTGCAGGCAGAAGTGTACGAGGCGGCCGTCCGGAGTGAATTTGGCGGCCTTGCGTTTCTTCGTCTTCGGATGGGCGGCGAGGAAGGCGAGCAGCATCTCCGGGGTGAGGGGCGTGTCGTTGAGGAAGGTAAAGATCAGGCTGCCTGGTCCCTGCTCCAGCTTCGCTATTCGCAGTCGGGCCAGCTCCCGCTTTAGCGAGATGATGTGCAGCAGGGTGGAGGTCTCGGCGGGGAGAGTGCCGTAGCGGTCACGCAGCTCCGCCTCGAGTTCATCCCGTCGTTCTTCCTCCGCGCCGACGAGGGAAGCGATGCGGCGGTAGGTGATATAGCGCTGACTGATATCGGGGATGTAACTCTTCGGGATATGGGCGGAGATCAGCAGTTTGACTTCGGGGTCGATCTCCTCCTGGCCGGGATTGCCCTCCGCCTGCTGTGTCTTCAGGTCGGTGACGGTTTTCTGCAGCAGATCGAGGTAGAGGTCATAGCCGATGGCGGCAATGTTGCCGCTCTGGGATATGCCGAGGATGTTCCCGCCTCCGCGGATTTGCAGGTCACTCATCGCCAGTTTGAAGCCACCGCCGAGCCCGCTGGTGTCCATCAGGGCTCGCAGGCGCTCTTTGGAGTCGCGGGTGAGGTCGTCCAGCGACGGCACTAGCAGGTAGGCGAAGCTCTGTTCGCTGGCCCGGCCCACCCGTCCTCGAAGCTGGTAGATCTCTGCGAGACCGAGCATGTCCGCACGATTGATGATGATGGTGTTGGCGGCGGGGATGTCGAGGCCTGATTCGATGATGGTGGTGGCCACCAGCACGTTGACCTTTCCGGAGACGAAGGAGACCATGATCTTCTCCAGCTCGGATCCTTCCATCTGCCCGTGGGCGACGGCAATGCGTGCCTCCGGGACCAGTTTCTGGATGAGGGCGGCGGTCTTGTGAATGGATTTTACCCGGTTATGGACAAAATAGATCTGGCCTCCGCGGCGCAGTTCCTTCGTTATTGCTTCCTTGATGATGAGTTCATCGAAGGGAGCGATAAAGGTCTTCACCGGGCGGCGGTGGGCTGGCGGGGTGGAGATGACGGAGAGGTCGCGGATGGAGAGCAGACTCATCTGCAGGGTGCGGGGGATAGGGGTTGCAGTGAGGGTGAGAATATCTACCTCCGCCCGCATTTTTTTCAGTTTCTCCTTGTGGGTGACGCCGAAACGATGTTCCTCATCGATCACCAGCAGACCGAGATCATGAAATATGATGTCTTTGGAGAGCAGGCGGTGAGTGCCGATGATAATGTCAATTTTCCCTGCTTTCAGGTCCTTGAGAATCTGCCGCTGTTCGCTGCCGGTACGGAAGCGGTTGAGGCAGGCGATGGTGACCGGGAATCCCTTGAGCCGCTCGGTGAAGGTCCGGATGTGCTGCTCTGCGAGCACTGTGGTTGGCACGAGGATTGCTGCCTGGCAACCCTCTTCCACCACCTTGAAGGCAGCGCGGATGGCCACCTCGGTTTTGCCGTACCCCACGTCGCCGCAGACGAGACGGTCCATGGGGCGGGGGCTGGTGAGATCGTCAAGGACGTCATTTATGGCCGCTGCCTGGCCGGGGGTCTCATCCCAGGGAAAGCTCTCCTCAAGTTCGTGGTAGAGGGAACCTGGCGGTGCGAACTGTCTCCCTTCCTTGATTTCGCGTTTCGCGTAGATGTTGAGCAGCTCCTGCGCCACCTTCCACACCTCCTCCTTGATTCTGCTGGTGGTGGTGCTCCACGCCTGACTGCCGAGCTTGTCGAGGCGGGGTTCGCGGTCGGCGATGCCCTGGTAGCGGGAGATAAGGTTGAGGCGGTCTACCGGCAGGTAGAGACGGTCGCCGTCGCGGTATTCAATCAGCATGAAATCGGAGGTGACGTCCTGAAACTCTATGGTGGAAAGGCCGTGGTATATTCCGAGGCCATGTTCCCGATGGACGACGATATCACCCTCGTTGAGCTCGGTGAAGAGGACCGGCTCGCCTTTGTTCTGTTGTTTCTTCCTGTTGCCAATGCGCATTTCACCGAAGATCTCACTCTCGGAGAGAATGTGCAGGCCGCTGTCGAGCAGGGAAAAGCCGTTGGAGAGCGGATGGTCACAGAGGTGCAGCAGCTCGGGGTCACTCTCGGCGAGGGCTCTGAGGTCGAGGGGTTCCGTCACCGGGTTGAGTTTATGGCTGTGCTTCTCCAGCATCTCTGCAATATTTTTCGTATGACGGCTGGAGCGGCAGCAGATCACCACCCGTTCTCCCCGATGCCGCCACTCATGGATCTGATCAGAGAGGGGGGCGAGCATGCCGATTTTGGATCGTTTGAGCTGGATCTCCTGCTTGAGGAGCTGGTGCCCGCTGGTGTTGACAGTAAACTGCTCCCCCTCTTTAGGAAAGTCGTTGATGTCGATGCGGCGGAACCTGGCCAGCGCTGTTGTCATCTCTTTTGGTGAAAGAAAGAGTTGTTCCGGCGGCAGGGCGGGAGTGCGGGCGAGATGGGCAGTCTGAAAGTTGGCCCGTACCCGCTCTTCGGCCAGGCCCATTGCCTCACGGACGTCGCCGGGGTCGATGAGAGTGAGCAGGCAGTTCGCTGGCAGGGCATCGAATAGCGTAGCCAGCTCGGTTTCGCAGTAGAAGGGGAGAAAAAATTCCATCCCGGGGAAACGAACACCTTCGTTGCTGTTTTCCATAAGTCGGTGAGTTTCGCCGCTCTCCCAGTCCAGCTCTTCGCTTTTTTCGGCATAGAGCCGCGAGAGACGCCGTTGTTCCGTGCGTTCAGGGGAGAGAAGAATATCGCTGACCGGCAACAGAGTTGCGTCGCTTATCTCATCGGTGGAGCGCTGGCTGACCGGATCAAAAAGGCGCAGGGACTCAATGGTGTCGCCGAAGAAGTCGATGCGCAGCGGGGCGTCGCAAAGGCTGCCGCTGCCGGTGAGAAAGGGAGGAGGATAGAGATCAATGATACCACCGCGCAGAGAAAAATTTCCTGCCGACTGCACCAGTGCCACCTTCTCATAGCCCATTCGGGTAAGGCGGCCGGCCAGTTCCTGCTGGTCAAAATCCTCTCCTGCTTCAAGGTATTCGGCACAGTCCGCCAGAACGGCCGGTGGCAGAATTCGACGCTGCAGCGAGGATATGGAAGCGACGAGGATGAAACGCTCTCCATTGCGCAACCGAGAGAGTGTGGAGAGGCGCGTGGCGGTGCCAGCCTTGTCGGGAGAGAGTGGTGTGTAGGGTGGTGTCTCCTGGTCAGGATAGAGGAGCACCGGCAGTCTTGTGAAGAGCTCCAGATCGCTGGCGAAGTTCTGCACCATGTTTTCATCGGGCAGTATGCAGCAGAGAGGCGTTTCCGTCGCAAGGGAGGCGGAGAGGGCAGCCGGAGCGCCACCTCGCAAACCAGTGACAGAGAGAAGGTCGCCCTGTGCGGGAATTTGGGGGGTAAGTGTAAGTTTCATAAATAAAAACGGCCGCTTATGCCCGAAGGGACATAAGCGGCTTTGAAAAACAAGAATTTTTTAAAGGTTAAAAAGTCCCGCCGATGGAGAAGTCGAAGACAGAGTTGTCTTCGTCCTCAAGGGGGTCAAGATTGAACCCCAGGACGAGCTGCAGGGGACCCATTGGAGAAAGCCAGTTGACACCGAACCCGGCGGCTTTCTTGATATTATCGGTTTCAGAGAAGAAATTCTCATCATCGTCATACACCTGTCCGGAGTCCAGGAAAACCAGACCGTTCAACCCTGCCGTAGAGAGCAGCGGGAAGATGAATTCGACGTTGGAATACCACATTTTGTCGCCACCGATATCCTCATCGGTATCAGGGTCAGTCGGAGAGATCGTGGCGTATTCGAAGCCGCGGACGGAGCTGAGACCTCCAAGATAAAAGCGTTCATACACCGGGAGTTTGTCGGTTTCGTTTTCAAAAACCTGGCCGGCAGCACCTTTAACATGGAAGGCTGTTTTGCCCCACACCGGGAAGTACCAGCCGGAAGAGGCCTCAACCTTGGTGAACTGTGCGTCGCCACCCAGCGGACCACCGGCATATTCCACACTGAGGGAGTTGCGTGAACCGTCGGTAGCGTTGAATTTCTGATTACGGCTGTCCCGTACCAGAGAGAGCTTGAATGCTGACGTCAGGTGAATATCCACCGAGTTGGTAATGATGTAGGAAGCGTCATCGCTGAGATCAGAGAGGTCCGTGTTGGTCAGGCTGTAGTTTCCATAGATGCGCCATTTTTCCCACAGCGGGTAGCCGACCCGCAGACCGGCGCCGGTTGAGTCCTTGGTATAGTCATCATACTCGTAGTACGTTTTGAATAAATCTACTCCCCAGCTCAGGTCGGAGTCGTTGAGGTGAGGGTTGGTGTAGCCGAGATTGTACTTGGAGCTCGATCCTCCGACACTGGCGGTGAATGATACGGAGTCGCCGCGGCCAAGGAAATTGTTTTCGGAAATTTGTCCCATGAAGAGAAGATTATCTGCGGAGCTGTAGCCCGCGCCGATGGAGAACGCACCGGTGGATTTTTCTTTGACATTGATAACTATGGTCATACGGTCAGGATTCATGGACGGTTCGGGGGTGATGTTTGCCTCTTCAAAGAACTGCAGGCGCTGCAGCCCCTTGCTGCTTTCGCGCAGGGCTTTGGCATCAAAGATGCCGCCCTCCCTGATGTGCAGTTCGCGGCGGATGACGTTGTCGTGGGTGCGGGTATTTCCGCGGATAATGATTCGGTCGATATAGACGAGATTCCCTTTATTGATATCAAAATTGATATCCATGCGGTTACCTTCAGCCTTGTTGAAGCGGGGCTTGATACTGGCGAAGGCATAGCCTCTCTCGGCAAAAAAATCGGTGAGTTTGAGAATATCATCCCGCACTGTTTTACGGCTGACATATTTTTCGTTGCGGACGGTAAGCAGGTCAAGAAGGGTGCGACGATCGCCGAGATCGTCTCCGGTCAGACCGACGGTACCCACCCTGTAGCGGGAACCTTCTTCTATGTTGAAAATAATATAAAGCCACTCACCTTCCTGTTTGATCATCGGATCTCCGACCCGGGCATCAAGATAGCCGTTATCGGCGTAGAAGGCGGCAATGCGTGTGCTGTCTTGTTTGATTTTCGTCTGGTCGAGCAGACCGGAGTCGGTGAGCCAGGACATGAACCAGCGTGTGCCGGTCTGTATCTGGTCGAGGATTTCACTGTCGCTGAAGGCTGTGTTGCCTTCCACCTTGATATCCTTAATGTAGATCTTTTTACCTTCGTGAATGATAAAATCAACGGAAACTCCGTTCTTGTCACTTTTCTTCACTTTGGTTGTGACAGTACTGTTATAGAATCCTTTGGTTTTGTAGAGCTGAAGGATAGCCTTCTTAGCTGCGTCAATCTGAACCGGATTGAGAATGAGGTGCTCGCGAAAGTTCGCAGCACCTTTTACATCCGCCTCTTTTACCTCTGCAATACCAATGAAAGTGACTGAGGTAATGACGGGTTTCTCTTTTACCCGGAAAATAACCTTTTTACCGCGGGCGCTGTCTTCTACGTCGATCTGCACGTCGTCGAAATAACCCATGTTGAAAATCTCTTTCAAGTCGTTGCGGAGAGCGGTCTGGTTATATATGTCACCTTTCCTGGTGCTGACTTTACGCAGGATGGCGCCGGAGTCGATGCGGTTGTTGCCCTGCGGGGCGATGGAGGCGATGGTAAATTCGCGGTTGTTATACTGCTGAATGGAGTTCACCAGCGCCTTGACAGCCCGGGGCAGGTCGGCATCGTTGGCTGCCGTCTGGTAGAAGAAAACTGGATTTTCAGGGGAAAGGAGGTCAAAATATTTAACATCAAGACTGAATTCCCGGCCGACGGCGGTGGTGGTCCCGACGATGATATTCTCGGCTCTGGCAGCAGCAGCAATCTTCTTCAGTTGCTGCATGGGGGGTGGCCAGGTGCCGTTGTAGTTCGCGAGGGAGGCAGCTTCCTGACGGGTTGGGTAGGTGATGTCGGTGCCGGCAAGTTCCTTGCGAATATTGCTGTCGATGAGTGAAGTATAACGGCTGGTATCCCCGAAGCTCTTCACTATTGGTGGCAGGAAGATGGTTTTCGCGGCGAAAGCCGCCTGCGCCGGAAACAACAGGGCGAGGCAGAACAGAACAACAGGGAAGAAGGTAAGGCTGCTGGCCTTTCCGGGTCGTATCATTGGTGAGTTCCTCTGCTTGTGGGGTTGTGTCATCTTCTCTCAACCGGTGCTCCTCAGAGTGCCGAAAGGTTGTAGAAGCGAGAGTGATGCTGGACGCCCATGTAAAATCAAGGGGGCCGGAGTGTGGTCCCTTAAAGAAAAACCGTCAACATCCCGATATATTGCCGATGAAAAACGAGACTGATATAAAGAGAGCTGCCGGAAGAAAGTACAGAAACCCGGAGTTTGATCGCTCGGGAGAAATATCTCTGCGAAAGGTCATGGAGAAAAACTTTCTGCATGACTCATTTCTCACACCGGATAGAGCCAAGACACCTGAAAACATCTTATTATGCCATGTTTGTGTGGAATTGCAATCGACTCAGGCTGATTTGGTGAAAAATTTGTATCCGTGAATTTTAACCGATAAAGGAGGAGAGAGATTGAAGATGCTGCAGCGCATATTGTACGGAGTAAACCGGAGGGGGAGGGCGCTTGTCACAGGTGCAGCGGAGGTGCTGCTGCCCCGGCGATGTATCGTCTGCGGTCGCCCTCTGCTGGAGCGTGGCGAGACAACGGAACTCTGTGACTCCTGCCTCGAAAGGGTCCTGCCTCTACGGGAACCTCTCTGTCGAATCTGCGGCAGGGAAATGCCGCAGGGGACCGGGACTGGAAATCTCTGCGGAAACTGTCTGCAGACTCCGCCGTCCTTTACCCGCTGTCGTTCTCTCTTCATCTATAATGAAACCCTGCGCGGAATTATTCTCAAATTCAAGTTTCAGCGCAGATTGGAGGTGCTCAAAACGGTACTGTCGCTTGCCAGAGAGAGGGTGCCGGAAGGGTTCGCTGAATGTGACCTTATTGTTCCTGTGCCACTGCATAAAAAACGCCTGCAGAAGAGGGGTTATAATCAGTCCTTGTTGCTGGCTCAAGGTTTTTTTGGGCATAAGAACGGCAAAATTGTCGTAAAACTTCTTGAAAGAACAAAAAACACCCCGCCTCAGAGTACACTGGATCGCCGGAAACGCGCAGAGAACTTGCAGAATATGTTCTGTGTTTGTCAACCCCAACTTCTTGTAAATAAACGGGTTTGTCTTGTTGATGATATTTATACCACTGGAGCCACCCTCGAAGAATGCAGTAAAACATTAGTTAAATCAGGAGCTTGTGATGTCTTTGCGCTGACTCTTGGTCGGACCCCGCTGGGAAAAAGATGAAATTACAGCTTGCCTTTTAACGATGGATCTGTAGAAAAAAGCTTATAAAAATGTGCAGGGGCCCATCTTCTTGTATTCACGCCTTTTCCGTAAACATGTTTGAGGAATATCGTGTAATATTGAGATAAAGATATTAAATTTAAGATATGTTGAGTTTAAGGTTATGCGAATTCTGTGGATAACCTTGTGGAAAACTCTGCAAAGGGGTGAATTAACACGATGTGTGGGGGGCGACCGGTTTCTTTCGTAAAATCAGGCGATAGGCCCATTGCCTTTAAATAACATATTGAATGTTCGATGTTTTTAGCAACGGATTCCCGCCCGGGCAGGAGTGGGGTAAAAGGGGGAAAACCATCTTTGACGGAAACTCTCAGGTGGGGTTTACTCGCAGGCATGTTTCGCATGGCAGTCTGCTTTGCACGTTGTTCTCCGCAGAGTCAACATCCGTGAGGGTGGAGTCGCAGGGGCTCAAGACTGTTGCAGTTTCCTCTCTGGTTTATTGGGGAGAGAAGCTGGATCTCATCCGCGAAATTTCATAAAAAAAGATGCAGTTGAAACCAGAGCCGGTGCTGCAGAGGTGGTCACCCCCCATGGAAAAATTCACGGGGTACGCTTCTGACAGGAAAGGTTACACTTTTTGTACTTCGTTACAGAGACCTGGTTCCAGCTCGGGGGAACTATAGTCTACGCTATAGTATATTTGCAGAGACGCTGCAGATTTTGCAGGAGCAGTCTGCTCTGTTACCGGAGTATTTTGTCCTCAGGACAGGGTTTGGCAGTTTCGCTGCCATGTACCCGTTTCTACAAAATTTGATCGAGATCCGATCAGGTCCTGGCAGGCAGAAAAAGGTGCAGAGCAGGGGCAAATAGTGTTTCTGTAACTTGGGGTTCAAGAAGAGAGGAAGGAATTCAGATGGTTTGGGAAAAAATTCAGCAGGGTCTGCGCAGTCGAGTTTCGGAAAGTATCTACCAGCTCTGGCTGGAGCCACTCAGTTTTACCTCCTTTGATGGTCGTCGCCTTGTACTGGAGAGCCCTGATAAATTTATCAGTGCCTATGTTGACCGTCACTTTGCATCTGTTGTGGAATCACTGCTGGCAGAAGCTGGCGTAGAGGGTGGTGAACTGGTGTTGCACGAGGCGGTTCATCGTGCTGCTTCGAAGGAGAGCGCCCCCCGCTATCAGAAACGGCTGCCCTTGGTACCGGAAAATAACAGTCGGCTGCGTTCTCTCAACCCGAAATATACTTTCGAGCAGTTCCTGGTGGGAGAGAGCAACATGATGGCAGAGTCGGCATGTGAGTCAATGGCCGATGGCGACAGTCTCGCCGGGATCTGCCTATATATTAATAGTGATACCGGCCTCGGCAAGAGCCATCTCACCCACGCTGTGGCTCATAAAATCTGGATGGAGTCGCCGCTGACCCGCCTGCACTATCTCACGGCCAAGCAGTTTGCGGCAGAGATGGTGCGCGGAATTCAGACCCGAACCATGGACGATTTTAAGGCCAAGTATATGGAAAACTGTGATATCCTACTGGTCGAAGATATCCATACACTTACCGGGAAGAACAAGACACAAGAGGAGCTTAACGACGTCCTCGACAGTCTGATTAAATCGGGAAAACGGGTGATTTTTACCTCTAACGCCGCTCCGAGGGAGTTGAAGGGTATTGACAGCGAATTCTGTTCGCGGATGACCTCTGGAATTGTCACACCGATGAAGGCTCCGGACACTTCCACTCGCTGTGCCATCATTGAGAAGAAGGCCGGGCTGGAGAATCTTAACCTTGATGCTGATTCGGTGGACTACCTCGGCACACATATTCGCGGCGACGTGCGACGCATTGAGTCCGCCCTGCGCAGCTTGAAGATGATGACGCGGATGGCCAGTGGAGGTGTGAATATTGAGATGGTGCGTGCGGTGGTTGCGCAGGTGATCGGTTATGCAGATCCGGTGCTTACAGCGGCGATGATCAGCGAATTGGTGAGCAGTCAGTTTAAGGTGAGTGTTGAGGATCTGCAGTCGAAGTCACGCAAGAAGATTGTCTGTGTCCCCCGGCAGGTTGCCATGTATCTTGCCCGTAAGCATACCGATGAGTCGCTGGTGGATATCGGACGGCTGTTCAACCGGGACCATTCCACGGTAATGCACTCTATTAAAGTCGTGACTGATCGTGTCCGCCGTGATACAGCCATCAACGCCCAGATCCAGCTGCTCAGTGACAAGGTGACGCGGATGTGAGTGGGCTGCTTTTGTGAAATCCCCTGTGAAACCAAAAGAGGCCTGTGGAATTTTTCCACAGGCCTCTTTTGATTTTTTTTTGTAAAAACCTGCCTGTTTCAGGCGAATAATTCGTGCTCTCTCAAAAATAGATCGGTTTTACCTCAACTTTACTTTTTCCGTCCCTTTCAGTGAGAATCGTTTCTGCAACACGTACACTCTCCCTTATCATATCGTTGATACCGATTCCGCCCCAGCCGAAACCGCAGGTGTGCAGCCCGGGATGGCGACGGGGAAGTTCTCTCTGCCACTGGAGGAGGGCGGGGCTGCCCTCTTCAAGCTGAGGAATGCGTCCACCCTGCATTATCTTCACCCAGGTCGGCGGAGTGGAAAAACCGAGAATTTCCTGCAGATCGGCAATGGCCTTCGCTTGCAAATCCTCCGGCGGTCGCTGTACCCGTCCGGGATGACGGCGCCCCCCGACCAGGACCTCCACGAGCTGCATGCCCCGGGGGGCACGGCCGGGAAACATATTGGAGGAAAAGAGGCAGCCGAGGATAAATTTCACCTCCTGCTCCGGGATGAGGAAACCAAATCCTGGAGGGATTGGGGTCTCAGCGGGAAACGTCATGGCGATGTTGACGAGATCGGCCTCTGGAATTGATGGCATTGGGGGGGGATCAAGAGGGGCGAGCAGTTGCAGCGTCGCGTTGACCGGCAGGGCGAGGACGAGGTTGTCGGCGGAGAAACTTCTTCCGTTGCATTGCACCTTCCAGCGGCCCTCCTGTGCGAAGATGCCGGTAACCGGGCAGTTGCAGAGGATATCTTCATCCGCCTTCAGCTCGTCGGCGATCCGTGTCACGAGATGTCCCATCCCCTGCGGAAAGCTTGTCATGGCCGGCAGCCCGCGTTTTTTTCCACCCGCCTTCTTTGCCGCTTTCATCTTTGCCAGCAGGCCGCGAATTATTGAACCGTGCTCTTTTTCCAGAGCGCGCACTCCCGGCATCACGCTGTCGATAGAGAGTCGCTCAATATCTCCCGCCCACGTGCCGGTGAGGGCTGCATCAAGGTAAGGCAGCAGGGCCGGGCCAAAATGATGCCTGGCCCACTCCGCCACTGACGGTTCTCCGGGCAAAGCTCTGGTAAAAAACTCACCGGCGACCCGCAGTTTTTCCCCCGGTGAGATGAGCGGTGCCAGCAGGATCTTCAGCGGGTTCTGGGGAATGCATTTCAAGGTGCCGTTGTGATAAACGTAACGGACAAAATCCTTCAAAGAGGCACGCAGGCATTCATCCTCGAGACCGGTTTCTTTAAGCAGCTGACGTGATTCGGCACAGTTGTCAAGAAAGCCGTGGGGGCCGGGCTCGGCAATTACTCCCTCTCCAGTGAAGCTGTGGATCACTCCGCCGGTCTGAGCCTCCTTCTCCAGCACCAGCAGGCGATGCTGCGGCTGGCGGGTGCGCAGGGTATGGGCGAGGGTGAGGCCGGAGAGGCCGCCCCCGACAATCAGGGTCTGCAGATCGTTCATCAAAGAATCTCCGTTTTCAGGGTTATACCGTCAGAGCTGATGTGCACGGCACCGTCGGCGGCGAGGCGCATGTAACTCTTGCCAGCCACAATTATATCCATAATTCCCTTCCTGTACAGCGGGGTATCTGCTCTCCTCCGGCAATATCTTGACATAAAGCGTTGCATGATTACCATTTCTGGTCGAAATCGACAAGTATGCGGGGATGCCGGGAAGGCCTCCCTGTCCCCCAGATTTATTGAAGAAAAGGAGTAAAAAAACATGACAGAAAGCAAGACCGAAACCTTTGAATTCCAATCGGAAACGCGCAAGCTGCTCGACATCGTCATCAACTCACTCTATACCGAGAAGGATGTCTTTGTCCGTGAGCTGATTTCCAACGCTGCTGATGCTCTTGAAAAGTTTCGTCACACAGCCCTTACCGCTACTGCCCCATTTGACGGGGACCTGCCCCTTGATATTACCGTTGAGGTGGACGACAAGGCCAACACCCTGACTATCTCTGATACCGGGATCGGTATGACCCGTGAGGAACTTGAGAGCAACCTGGGGACCATTGCCCATTCCGGTTCTAACGCCTACCTGGAAGAGCTGATGGAAGCGGCGAAAAAAGATGTCAGCCTGATCGGACAGTTTGGTGTTGGCTTCTACTCTGTATTTATGGCTGGGAAAAAAGTGCGGGTGCTCTCCCGCAGCTGGGATGAGAGCGCCGGTAATGAGTGGGTTTCCGAAGGTGCTGGCTCTTATACTCTTACTGAGATGGAAGGGCTGCATCGTGGGACGAAGATTATCATTGATCTCAAGGATGAGGCTAAAGATTATTCCCAGAAGTGGAAGATCGAAGCGGTCATCAAACAATACTCCTCCTTTGTTCCCTATCCTGTGAAACTCGACGGCGAGGTGGTCAACACCGTCCAGGCTCTGTGGACTAAAAGTCACAGCGAGATCACCGATGAGGAGTATAACGAATTTTACAAGTTTATCGCCAATGCTGGCAGTGACCCGCTCATGCGTCTGCATTTTTCTGCCGACGCCCCGCTGGCGATCAACGCGCTGCTCTTCGTCCCGGAAGAGAATTTCGAGAGTATGGGCTTCGGTAAGATGGAGCCGGGTGTTAATCTCTATTGTCAGCGTATCCTTATTGATCAGCACAGTAAAAATATTCTGCCGGAATGGCTGCGTTTCCTCAAAGGGGTTGTGGACAGTGAAGACCTGCCGCTTAACATCTCCCGCCAGGCCCTTCAGGATAATGCCCTTGTAGCCAAACTGCGCAGGGTTATTACCAGGCGCTTCCTCAAGTCTCTTGATGAACAGGCGACAAAAGATCCGGAAAAATATGAGAAATTCTGGGATGTCTTTGGGATTTTCATTAAAGAGGGTGCTACTTCCGACTTTGAATATCAGAAGGAACTGGGCAGACTGCTGCGTTTTGAGTCCTCCAAATCCGAAGCTGGGAAGATGGTGTCACTGGTTGATTACGTGAACCGGATGCAGCCTGAACAGGAGGAAATCTATTTTATCAACGGACCGAGTCGGGCTGCAATTGAGGCGGGACCGTACGTGGAACTGTTCAAGAAAAAGGACATTGAGATTATCTACACCCTTGAGCCCATTGACGACTTTGCACTTAATCATCTTGGTGAGTTCGACGGCAAAAAACTCGTTTCTGCTGATCGGGCGGACCTCTCCCTTGATAAAAAAGAGGACAAGAAGAAGGATGAGGCAGAGAAGCCTGAGAATAAAGAGCTCGACGGTCTGCTGAAATGGATGCAGGAGCTGCTGAAGGATTCTGTCTCCGAGGTGACCATCTCCACACGGCTGGTGGACGCACCTGCGATGATTGTAAATCCCGACAGCTACATGACTTCTTCCATGGAACGCATCATGGCTGCCGGTCGTCGGGAGCACGGTCTGCCGGGTATGGAGGCGGGGAAGAAAAAAATGGAAATCAACGCCGATAATCCGCTGATCAAAAAGCTCGCCGAACTGCAGGGCAGCGATGAGGAGTTTGCCCGGCAGGTAACCTGGCAGATTTGCGATAACGCCATGATCCAGGCGGGACTGCAGATTGATCCGCTGAAGATGGTGGAGCGTAACTACAAGCTGCTCAGCCGGGTAGTAAAATAGAAAATTGTTTTTTCGTCCATCCGCGTTTCTGCCCCGTCTCCAGCTGAATGGTGGCGGGGCTTTTTTATGGCGTAACACCGCGTGAGAGCGGTAGAAAAAGTTGCAATTCTACGACTCTCAGTTTACTTTGTGGCGCAGAATCATATCCAATGGAGAAAATATGTTGAAAAAGATCCTGATGTGTCTACTGCTTTGTTTTGCCGCCGCAGCGCTGAGCAGCTGCTATAATACTCCCGTGCGCCATCTGACCTCCGATATCGGCATGGTGAAGAAGGGGATCTCCTCTGAGGAGGATGTTTTGATTTATCTCGGCGATCCAGACATTGTGAAGGAGCTGGGTGGCGGCCGGGAGCGCTGGATTTATCAGCAGGCCGAAAAAACAGCGGTTGAAAAACTGCCCTGGGTGGGGAGTCATCTTGGTACCCCGCAGGAGAACGTGGCCATTATCACCTTCAATAACAAGGTTGTCAGCAGGGTGCAATATACTTCCAGCGATCCTGATGAGATGAGCTGGGAAGAGAACTCTCTGGAAACGAGTAAATAAAGGTGAACAGCAGGATGGATCTCTATGACTATGCACGCTCACGCATGATTGAGGAGCAACTTGTTCCGAGGGGAATTGTTGATGCGCGGGTGTTGAGTGCGATGCAGGAGGTGCCTCGTCATCTTTTCGTCGGTGAGCCCATGTGCTCTCGAGCCTATGGCGACTTTCCGCTGCCTATCGGTGCGGGGCAGACAATCTCCCAGCCCAGTGTGGTAGCAATCATGACTCAGGCGCTGGCACTGAGGGCGGAGGACTCTGTGCTTGAGATCGGTACTGGTTCCGGCTATCAGGCTGCGGTGCTGTCACAGATCTGTCGCCAGGTGTACAGCGTCGAGCGTTTCAGTTCACTGCTCAATCAGGCACGGCAGCTCTTTACTTTGTTGCGTTATTTCAATATCCGTACGAAGATGGCTGACGGGACCCTCGGCTGGCCGGAGTATGCGCCTTTTGACGCCATCATTGTTACCGCCGGTGGCCCGGTGGTGCCGCAGCCGTTGATTGATCAGCTCGCTGAAGGCGGGCGAATGGTGATTCCGGTAGGGGATCAGGAGGAACAGGAGTTGCAGCTGCTGGAGAAGGTAAACGGTGAAGTGCAGGTGACGTCACTTTCCAGTGTTCGGTTTGTCGATCTGGTCGGTGCCCACGGCTGGTGCGGCTGAGTGTCGTAAAAAGTGAATAGAAAATCTCAGAGAAGCGGGCCCCATGGGCTTCCTTTTCTGTTTTATCTTGTGCGGGGAACCTTGCAGAACCTTGTCGAGGCACAGAAAGGAATTTAGCGCAGGCATATTAGTCCCTTAAAAATTATTTCCGCGTTTTTTTTTGAAAAGAATTTCGTGAAGGTTCTTATACCGGCTTACCGGTTATTACAGGTGTGATCTGGAGTCTATCGCTTACCTGGAGTCTATTGCTTCCCTCGAGTCTGGCGCTTGCCTCGACGTCTCGTTCCTCGCTTTGTCGGAGGATAAATTTTTAACTGTAATAAAGAAGGTTGGCGATTATTCAAGGTTCCCTTGCGGCTGTAACGTGCCGTATCCATGGAGAGTATTATGTTTCATGATCTGGTTCAATGGCTGGTCGGTACCATTGGTGCCTGGGGCTATCCTGGCATCATTGTACTGATGGCTTTGGAGTCCTCTTTTTTCCCTTTTCCGAGCGAAGTGGTGATTCCCCCTGCGGCCTACCTTGCCAGTCGAGGTGAGATGAATATCGGGATGGTTATCCTCTGTGGTATCGGCGGCAGTCTCATTGGGGCACTTTTCAACTACTGGCTGGCGATGGTCTTCGGTCGCCCCTTCTTTGAACGCTATGGAAAATATCTTTTCGTCAGTGCCGAAGCGATGGAGAAGGCAGATCGCTTTTTTACCCGCCATGGCCACATCAGTACCTTTATCGGCCGTCTGCTGCCGGGAATTCGTCAATATATATCCCTGCCGGCGGGGATCGCCCGCATGAATATCTTTGTCTTTACGCTGGCCACTGCTCTTGGTGCCGGGATCTGGGTGATGGTGCTGGCCGGGCTTGGCTGGTGGTGTGGAAAAAATGAAGCGCTGATAGCGCAGAATCTGCACTGGATTGCCGTGATTATTGTGCTGCTCTGCAGTCTTCTCGCCTTTCTCTACTGGCGCCGCTGGCAGGCACGTAAGCTGGCCGGGCTGGTAGAATAAGTCCTCATCAATTCTGTAGACGAAAGAGCCACTCTTCCTGAGAGGACTCTTCCTTCATGAAGTGGTAGCCACCGGCGGAAAACTCCTGCAGTTTTTCCACCGTCGTTATTCCCTCCCGTATCGCATGGTGGATCATCATTCCCCGCGCCCGTTTGGTATAGATGGGGATGGTCTTCCAGCCCTTCTTTCCCTTTTTGTCCGGTTGCTGGAAAAGGATCGTTACGAAACGGCATCCCTCCATCTGCAATCGTTTTCTGTCCACCACCCTTGAATATTCTGTCGAGGCAAGATTGACGAGGGTGCGGTCGCCCGCGGCAAGGTGCTGCAGCAGAATTTCCGTGACGCTGTCACGCCAGAACTCGTAAAGGTTTTTTACGCCCTGGGGTGTAAGTTTCAGCGCCATTTCAAGACGGTAGGGCTGCATCAGGTCCAGTGGACGAAGCACTCCGTAGAGACCGGAGAGGATACAGAGAATATCGCTGGCGTGTCGTATCTCGGCAGCGGAGTAATGTACTGCATCAATCTCTCCCCAGGCATCTCCCTGGAAGGTGAGCAGGGCAGGGGCGGCGTTTTCCGCTGTGAAGGGAGTTGAAAAGCTTTGCACTCGCTGGAAGGTGGGCTGGCTGAGGCGCTCGCTCAGTTTCATCAGCCTGGACAGCTCAGCAGGAGTCAGTTTTTTCAGTTCTGCACTGAGAATCTTACTTTTTCCCAGCAGTTGCGGAATGGTGAGGGTGGAATATGCCTTGGGCAAGGGCGGCAGTACAACACCCTGGGTCTTGGAGGGGGATGTGATAAGAATCATGGGTATCCTTTAGATGACTCCCGCATGCCACACCGCATGGCCGAGGATTCTAATCTCCTCCGGTCGTCTCTCTTCGGTGGGATACCGCAGTTTGTCTTCATTATCTGAGACGATGGCGATTTTGCCGTCAGCTGTCAGCCGCAGTCGTTTCAACAACACTCGATCACCAATGCCAATGGCAAAGATATGATCGTCTTCGAACTCCTTCCGACCGGTATCGATCAGCACTGTATCAAGGTGGTTGATGGTCGGGTACATGGAGGCTCCGTCCACATCAAAGAGCAGCGCATTCGCAGGACTGCAGACTGAATTGAGCCAGTCGGTGCGGAAGAAGTCTCTACTCTTCACCCCATCCTTAATAACAAAGTTGCCGCCTCCGGCGGAGAGGCGTGACTGTGCCTTGAAAACCGAGGTGTAATCCGAGTCCTTCGCCGGAGTGAGGAGGCGGACGGGGGCGTTAACTGTAGCCTCTTCTCCGTTGATCAAACGGTGGCCAAGGGCAAGAAATTCCTCATAGTTCAGCTCAAAATAGGCGGCAATGGCTCTCCTCACTTTCTCTGCGCCTTCCTTCTTCCCCTTGAGAAGTTCTGAAAAATAGCCGTTGGAAATACCCACAGCACCGGCACAGCGTCCCTTTACTCCGTAGCCTTTCTGGCTGGTCAGCGAGTTCAGCGCTGCGGCAAATGGTGTTTCTTTCTTCATAATACTCCTCCTTGATGAACCATATTAAAGATTAGCTGAGAGTGCAATGGGTGCATCTTTTTTTTTTGCTTAAATTTAGCTTAAAGCAAAAAAATAAACCTTGTGCAAAGCTGACTTTATGGTTTTACTAAACACAAATGTTGCCATATTAAAGGGTTTTTAGAAGAAAAAAATGGAAATACAGATGATAAAAAAAGGTCTTTTACAGCGGGGCTGAATCTGGTGAAGAGTTCTCTTTTAGCAAAAAAACAAAAGGAGGATGAAATAAAAGACATGAAAATGACAAAACGATCACCAAAATTGATGACTCCGGATCTCCGCAAGATCATGATTGGCAAAGTCGCACCTTCGTTATTCGGTGTTATGGTCTGGTGTGGCTGTATTGCAGTCTTTGTGGTCAAGCTGGGGCAGATGCCCTGAGAGCTGGATGCCTCTGGGAATAAAGCTTTTTTTCTAATGGGTCCCTTAAAACAGCTTGTATTTCGTTCATATTCGAAGCACAGGAAGAAATTTATGACAGGCATGTTTGATCACGGAGTCTATTGCTTATCTGGAAGTATAGCGTTTACCTCGACGTCTCGTTCCTCGCTTTGTCGGAGGATAATTTTTAACGGTAACAAAGAAGGTGGCGATTATCCAAGGCAGCCCGATAGAATCATTGGCACATTTGAGTCCCTCAAGGTGTCCGTGTGACAAAAAAAAGGCGACTTCCATGGAGGAAGTCGCCCTTTTTTTGTCGAACGGAATGAAGGCTGTCTCTTTTCTCAGTTCTTGAAGCTGTGTATCGGTGCTGGCATTCGGCCGCCCCAGGCAATGAAACGGCTTGACTTGCCGATATTGCGGATCGGCATAATCGGAGCAGCACCGAAGAGGCCGCCAAAGCTCACTGAGTCACCAACCTCTTTGCCTGGTACTGGAATCAGTCGTGCGGCGGTGGTTTTGGCGTTGATGACCCCGATTGCCATTTCGTCGGCGATAATGGCGGAGATGGTATCGGCGTCCACAGATCCGGGAATGGCTACCATATCCAGCCCTACGGAGCAGACACAGGTCATTGCCTCCAGCTTTTCAAGGCAGAGGGAACCGTCGCCTACGGCTTCGGCGAGCAGGGAGTCTTCCATCACCGGGATAAAGGCACCGCTGAGGCCGCCCACTGTCTTACTGGCGAAAATACCGCCTTTTTTCACTGCGTCATTGAGCATGGCGAGGATGGCAGTGGAGCCCGGGGCACCGATGGCATCTACACCAAGGATCTTGAAGATTTCTCCGACGCTGTCGCCGATGGCCGGGGTGGGGGCAAGGCTGAGATCAACCACACCGAATTCAATCCCAAGGGACATTGATACCGCCCTCCCTATCAATTCTCCGCAGCGGGTGACACGGAAGGTGGTCTGTTTGATCTCCTCCGCCAGCTCGTCAAACTGCAGTGCACCTGGTTCCGGGTGAGCGGCAATCAACCGATCAAGAGCACGGGCGATGACGCCGGGACCGGAAACCCCTACGTTGAGTACTGCCTCCGACTCCTCCAGTCCATGAATGGCACCGGCCATAAAGGGATTGTCCCCGGGCTGGTTGCAGAAGACGACAAACTTTGCAGCGCCGAAGCCGTTGTTGTCTGCGGTCTTTTCTGCAATTGCCTTGATGGTGTGTCCCATCATGGCGAGGGCATCCATGTTGATGCCTTTTTTGGTTGTGGCGATGTTGATGGAAGCACAAATCTTTTCCGTTTGCGCCAGGGCATCGGGGATGGAGGCAATAAACTCGTGGTCGGTCTGGGTCATGCCTTTCTCAACCTGTGCGGAGAAGCCTCCGAGAATATCAACACCGACCGAAGTGGCTGCCCGGTCCAGTGCTTTGGCAATCTCAACAAAGCCGTCCCGTTCAAAGCCTGCACCGACAAAAGCGATAGGGGTAACTGAGATCCGTTTGTTGACCACCGGGATGCCGTATCTTTCGCCCATCTCGTTGCAGGTGGGAACGAAATTACCTGCAAAGGTGTGAATTTTTTCTTCAATATTGGCACAGGTTTTTGCCACTGTCTCGGCGTGACAGTCGAGCAGGTTAATTCCCATGGTAACGGTTCGCACATCAAGATTTTCCTTTTGAATCATCTCAACGGTGGATAGAATCTGATCTGAACGCAGCATTATTTCTCCTTCTATTTTTCAGTGCAGGGTGACTTCGTTGGTGGCGCGGAAGAGGTCGTAATGCTGCATCATGATTGTCTGATTTGCATCGCGGCCGTACTCTTCAAACTCCTTGCGCAACTCCTCAAGCGTGCAGGTTGCTTCTTTGATGCTGCACTGTACGGCCATGGTGTAGCGGTCCTGCTGCAGGCTGGTGCCAAGGTCGATGATGTTTACATTGTTGCGCCCGCAGATGGAACTGACGGCGTGGACGATACCTTTGCAGTTGGGCCCCTGCAGGGAGAGGATATAGCTCTCTTCGGGTTGCGGAATCTCATTGAAATTTTCCGTCTCTGGCAACTCTTTTACCGAGATCTCAAATTTCTCTCCGCTCTTCACGTGGGAGATGGATGCAAAAATATCCTCCCGGGTGATACCGGAGGGAAACGTGACACCGAGAATCATGGTGAGATAACCGCAGAGAACGGTCTGATTGAGGTCGGCTACATCACCCTCAAGTTGAAGCAGGGCGCCAGTGACGTCAGCGATAATGCCGGGGCGATCCTTTGACATTACCGAAATAACCATCTTTGTTTTCATTGTCTTCTCCATGAACCTTGAATAATTGACCTTTCTTCCAATTTCTTCGTTACAGGTGAAAAATTATATCCACAGGGAGAGTAGAGTACTCGTAATATCAACCATATAGATGTAGAATATTTTTCTGATGTGCCTCGAATTTGATTGAAATCTCTACGTATTCAAGGCCCCCTCCTGAATATTCGCAGAAGAATGGATTTTAAACTGACAATCTCTCATTATGACATTCCGCAGAAAAATGAGCAAGCAGCAAAAATACGTTCGCATGATCCGGTTTTACGAAGGATGGGTATTTATTTTGTAGTGAGCTGCAATAATTGGTATACTGCCACGTTCAAATGTGCGGTAATTGTGTAATAATGATGGAGCAAAAAGAGTGATGATGGAAAAGCGGAAATATATTGAATCCCTCAATGAGGGGGAGCAGGTGGATGACCTCTTTATGGTCAAGGCAGCGCAGCTCAGTACCACCCGCGCCGGCAAGTCGTGGCTCCGTCTTGAGTTGATGGATAAAACCGGGGAGATCTCCGCTCCGGTGTGGGAAAATGCCGAGGGGGCAGCTGAAATCTGTCGTCCGGGAACGGCTCTGCGCTGCGCCGGACAGATTGGTTCCTGGCAGGGAAGCCTGCGCTTTGACCTTAAACAGTTTGCCGTTGTTTTGCCCTCTGAGGTAGAACTCTCCGCCTTTCTTCCCGCCACCCGTGCCTGTCGGCGCGAGCTGGCGCGGGACCTGCAAAAATTGCTGGTCAGTGTGGAAGATGAGTCCCTGAGTGAACTCCTCAAACAGTTTTTCGGTCCTGGGCCCATGTATGACGCCTTCAAGATTGCCCCTGCAGCCAAAGGAGTACACCATGCCTGCGTCGGCGGTCTGCTGGAACACAGCCTCTCCGTGGCAAAGGTGGTGGAGATGCTCACCGGGCACTATCCCGGGATCAACCGTGACCTCGTCGTCAGCGGGGCGTTGCTGCACGATATCGGCAAGATGCGGGAGATGGGTTTTGAGGGCGCGGTGGTACTCTATACCGCTGAAGGGAGACTCAAAGGGCATATCACCATCGGTATTGAGATGATTGGAGAGGCGGTGGCGAAATTGAAGAATTTCCCAAGGGAGACCCTCAACCAGCTGCAGCATCTGATCCTCAGTCACCACGGGCGCAATGAATTTGGTTCACCGGTGGTGCCGATGACTCCGGAGGCCTTTCTGCTCAGCATGGCTGATGAGCTCGACGCAAGGATGAACATGATTGAGAATCTACGGGTCAAACTCGATAGCGGTGTCTGGACGATCACCGAATATCAGCGGTTGCTGGAACGCTATCTTTACCTCAGTGGTTACGAAAAACAGCCCGGGGAGGAGGAAAATCAACCACGCCGCAATCAGCCCTCTCTTTTTGATAACGAGCTCTTTTGATGAAAAGTGAGGTAATTCGCTACAGCTGCCTCAAGGGGCAGGGGCGGGCGAAGAGACTGCTCCGTCGCAGTGTGATCAGCGGCCGGTTGCCCCACGGCTGTCTCTTCCGCGGGCCGGAGGGGGTGGGGAAGACCCTTTTTGCCCGGGGGCTTGCCGCTGCCCTGAATTGCCAGGCAGAAGGGCGCAAAGATCTTCTCGAGGCCTGCGGGGAGTGTACTTCCTGCCGTAAATATGCCAGTGGAAACCATCCCGACTTTATGCTGATCCAGCCCCGGGGTGCGGGAATCAAGGTGGACCAGGTGCGGGAGATGATTACTTCTCTTGAGTATCCGCCTTTCGAGGCGAAGGTGCGGGTGGTGGTGATGGAGGATGTTCATGTCATGACCACCCAGGCGGCCAACGCCCTGCTGAAAACCCTGGAAGAACCGCGTCCCGGCAACCTGCTGGTACTCACTGCCGACTCTTCAAGGGATTTGCTGGCAACTATCGTTTCTCGCTGTCAGACCATCTCCTTTACTCCGCTGAGTCTTGAGGATACGGTGGATATTCTGCAGGAGAAGCATGGGCTGGAGCGGGCTGAAGCGGAGTTGCTGGCGCGGCTTGCCGAAGGCAGTCCCGGCCGGGCTCTCACCCTGCGCACATTTGAGATTGTTCCCCTGTGGGCAGAGCTGGTGGAGTTTTTGTCTGACCCGGAAAAACGGGGCGACCTCCATCTTCTTGATTTACTTGATTTTGCCGCACGGATGGCTGAGTTGAAAGGTGAACTGGATGAACTCTTTGCGCTGTTGCGCAGGTGGCTGCGAGATCTGCTGCTTGACGACAGGGCGTCCCTTTCTCTCTACCGCCCGGCGGGAGAGGGGGGAACGGATAAAAGGTGGAACTCCGAAAGGTTGTCTGCTAAAATGCGGGCACTTGAGCGGGCCGAACAGCAGCTTGTGCGAAATTGTAATCGCGCGCTGGTCTGTGAAATTCTGCTTTTCAATCTGCAGGCGTAAACGATGCGAGTGCAATTGCCTGTCTGCAGAACATAAAAAGATGATGAAATGACCGTTGACATAATAAAAGAAAACAAAAAAAACGACAGGACATCAACGTTTTTTCGCGTGCAGCAGCGTCCGGAAAGTCCCTGGACAACCGTCTCCAGCAGTCTCTCTGAACTACCGGCAGGTACGGTGGTGATGATGCAGACCGACCACGGTCTTGAGCCGGCGACGGTAATGAAACTTGCTCCCATCTCTCTCTGTGAGCACGGGCCCATAAAAACTGAGATGGAGATTGTTTCCATCGCCGATGAAGATGAGATTCACGGCTACAGTGCTCTTTTGTTGAGTGAGGGGGAGGCCTGTGGTGTCTGCCTGCGGCTGGTGGCGAAACATCATCTGGTGATGAAGCTGGTGCGGGTGGAGAAGTTCTACGGTGGTGGGAAGATGATCTTCTACTTTACCGCCGAGAATCGGGTTGATTTCCGCGGGCTGGTGAAAGATCTTGTGCAGGAGTATCGCACCCGAATCGAGATGCGTCAAGTGGGGGTTCGGCATGAGACGCGGATGTTGGGAGGTATCGGCATCTGCGGTCGAGAATTCTGCTGCAGCGGTCATCTGAAGAACTTTTCCTCTGTCTCTATCAAGATGGCCAAGGAACAGGATCTGCCTCTGAATCCCAATAAAATTTCCGGTGTCTGTAACCGCCTCTTTTGCTGTCTTACCCATGAATACAGCAGTTACAAAAAGGAGCGGCGGAAGATGCCCCGCCCCGGTCGGCGAATACTTCTTGGCGATGAACAGTTCCTTATCCGCCGGCAGAATGTTCTGTGCGGTTCAGTGCTGGCGGAAAATTCCTCTGGTGAAGAGGTTTCTCTCAGTCGGGAGCAGTGGGAAGAGGCCGCCCCCGTGAAGGGGAAAGTGGAGAGCCGTGACGGTGATACAAAACGCCAGGGCCACACTTATCCCCATGGTGGAGAAAAACAAAAACACGTTAAACAGGGCGCGCGGGAGACCGACGCTGAAGGAAAGCAGAAAAAGTAATGACGACCTATATCACGACCCCCATATACTATGTTAACGCGCAGCCCCATCTGGGGCACGCCTACACCACTATCGTTGCCGATACCTACAGTCGCTTCCGGCGGCTCTGTGATGCCCCGGTACGCTTCCAGACTGGAACCGACGAACACGGGGAAAAGATTGTAGAGGCAGCGGAAAAAGAGGGCGCGACCCCGAAAGAGTATGTGGATCGTATCAGCGCAATGTTCCGGGAGACATGGCCTGTTCTTGATGTCAAACCCGATCGCTGTATTCGCACCACCGATCCTGACCATATTGCCAATGTGCAGCGGATTCTTTCCGAGGTGCATGAGCGCGGTGATATCTACTTCAGTAAATATACAGGCCTCTACTGTCGGGGGTGTGAACGGTACTTGACCGAAAAAGAGCTGGTGAACGGCTGCTGCCCTGACCATAAAGTTCCTCCGGTGGAGATCGCCGAGGAGAACTACTTCTTCCGCATGTCGAAATATCAGCAGCAGCTCATTGACCACATTAACACGCACCCGGATTTTATTACTCCCGAACGTTACCGCAACGAGGTGCTCTCCTTTCTCTCTGAACCGCTGGAAGACCTCTGCATTTCCCGTCCGAAGAGTCGTCTCACCTGGGGAATTGAGCTGCCGTTTGACAAAAAATTCGTGACGTATGTCTGGTTTGATGCCCTGATAAACTATCTCACCGGCATAGGTTATCCTGACGGCGAGCATTTTGAGGAGTACTGGGCGGTGGCGGAACATCTGATCGCCAAGGATATTCTGAAACCCCATGCCATCTACTGGCCGACGATGATCCTTTCCATGGGGCTGCCGCTGTATAAAAAATTGCACGTCCACGGTTTCTGGAACGTGGATGATACCAAAATGAGCAAGAGCCTTGGCAATGTGGTGCGCCCGAGGGAACTGGCTGCAGAATACGGTGTGGATACACTGCGTTACTTCATCCTGAGGGATATGAGCTTTGGGCTGGACTCTTCCTTCAATGCGGGGCTGATCACCACCCGCTATAATTCTGACCTCGCCAATGACCTCGGGAATCTTTTCAGCCGGGCGCTGGCGATGGTGAAGAAGTACCGTAACGGGGTTGTGCCGCAGCCTGGTGAGCCGGGGGAACTGGAAGCAGGTCTTGCCGACGCGGCCTCAACGATGCTGGAAAAATATCGACGGGAGATGAATGGCTTCCGCTTTCACAGAGCGCTTGCCGATGTCTGGGCTTTTGTCGCCCTTGCTAATAAATATATCGTTGCCTGTGAGCCATGGGCGCTGGCGAAGGATGATGAAGCTGGTGCGACCCGCCTTGATACTGTCCTCTACACCATCCTTGAGAGCCTGCGTCTGCTCACCCTCGTGCTGCGGCCGGTAATGCCCGGTGCCGCAGCGAAGATGGCCGCCGCCCTCAACTTGCAGGAGGGCGAGCTGGCATCTCTTGATTCTGCCGGAAACTGGGGTGGGCTGATCGCAGGGACCGTCCTCGTTGAACTGCCGAATCTTTTTCCCCGTCTCACAACGGAAAAGAAAGAGCAGCCGGCCGGGAAGGAACACAAAGGGAAAAAAGAGAAAAAACAGCAGGCGGACAAGGCCGACGACGCTTTTGTCACCTTCGAGGATTTTAAGAAGATTGATCTGCGCGTGGCGGAGATTATCAGTGCTGAACCGATCAAGGGCTCCGACCGCCTCCTGCGTCTGCAGGTCAGGGCACCGGAAGAGCGCACTATTGTTGCAGGGATTGCAGAACACTATCGAGTGGAGGATCTGCCAGGGAAAGAGGTGATCATTGTTGCCAACCTCAAGCCTGCAAAAGTGATGGGGGTGATGAGTGAAGGAATGGTGCTTGCCGCAAAAGAGAAGGGGGACGACGGCGATCGCCTGCTGCTCTCCTCAGTGGATGGAAAAATTACCCCGGGAAGCGGGGTTGCTTAACTCTTAAAGGGATAAAATGACTCTTTTTCAAAACTTTTTTTCAGCAATTGCTACAATAATTAACCTCGTATTGCAGCTTTATATGTGGATTGTCATCGGGCGGGCAGTGATCTCCTGGGTTAATCCTGATCCGCGCAATCCGGCGGTGCAGTTTCTCTACCGGGTAACGGAACCGGCGCTGGCGTGGATCCGCCGGTATATCCCGCCCATGCAGGGTCTTGATCTGTCCCCTTTTGTACTTATTCTCGCCATCATTTTTTTACAGAGATTCCTTGTCCCGACCTTGATGCAGCTTAGCGGGACACCGGCGTATCTGCCATAATGATGCAGTGAAAACACTCATTGCAGACTGATACTCTTGAGTTCAACGGTTCGAGATGGCATGGACTTTGGCCTCAAAGCCCTTGCCGGGAGAGATGAGGTCCAGATTGTCTGCAGGAAGGGGAGCGCAGGCAGTTCAACGAGCAGATCCATGAGTTGAAGATGCGGCTCAAATATGCCGAGTCGGTGGCAGAATCGGTTTCCAGCTAAAACATGTGCTTATGGGGACCTTGAAACAGCTTGTATTTCGTTCATATTCGAGGCCCGGAAGGGAATTTACCGGAGGTATAATCTTGATCACGGAGTCTAACGCTTACCTGGAGTATAGCGCTTACCTCGATGTCTCGTTCTTCGCTTTGTCGGAGGATAATTTTTTGACTGTAACAAAGAAGATGGGCGATTATTCAAGGTACCCTTATATTAATCTCCCAGGCTGGGGAGTTGACCAGAGAGTTTGAGAGGGCTGGAACATGGTTCACAGCGAAGTGCAAATGCTTTTTGGAAAACATCTCGTCAGCCTCGACGACTTTGCTGAAGAGTTCTGCGACAGGTATGACTGCGGGAATGATTCCGCTGGAATAAATTCTAAAGATCTGGTGGTCTGATGCCCTGGCTGCGGCAGAAGCATGATGGCAGTCTGCTCCTTGATCTGCACATCCAGCCCGGAGCAAAGAAGAGCCGGGTGGTCGGGCTTTACGGCGAGCGGCTGAAACTTGCTATCGCAGCACCGCCGGTGGATGGTAAGGCCAACAAAGAAGTGGTGCAATTTATTGTTCAATGCCTTGGCATCCGGACCAGGGATGCGATGGTGGTCTCCGGTATGACCTCCCGTCGCAAGACGGTTGAGGTTGGTGGCGTGGATGAAAAGAGAGTTCGGCGGATGCTGGCAGATTCAGACTGAAGAAACAGCCTGCGGTGTCTTTTTGATTTTTTATGAGTTCTCATGAGAGGTTTTTCCTGGAGGTAGAACACCATGAAATATATTGCAGGTAACTGGAAGAGCAACAAGACGACCACTGAAGGACTTCGCTGGCTTGAGCAGTTTGCTGGAATCTGGCACCCGGTAAAAGATCTCTCCGTGGTTCTTGCCCCACCGATGGTCAGCATCGAAAGCCTTGCCGCTGAGGTGAAGCGTCTCAGGCTGGAGCATTTTTCCTTTGCTGCTCAGGATATCTCCCCGTTTCCACGAGGGAGTTATACTGGTGCCGTGGCTGCTGACCTGCTTAAGGGAACAGTGCAATATGCCATTGTTGGACACAATGAACGGCGCAGGTATTTTCAGGAGAGTGTACAGGATGCTCTGAACAAAGCTGTTGAGGCGGTGGATGCGGGGATTGTTCCCCTGGTCTGTGTTGCGGATGTTGCTGAGGTCTCCCGGCTCTCATCACTGGCTGATCTTAGTGGCAGGGTGATGCTCGCATATACCCCGACTGATCCGGCGGTCTCCGGGCTCCCTGAATCGGCAGAGAAAATTATCGCAATGGTGACCCGTATGAAGCGTGCTGTTCCCGGTGCAACCATTCTTTACGGTGGTGCGGTGACCGGGAAAAACGCTGCGGAGTTGCTTGCAGTGGATGGTATTGGCGGGTTGTTTGTCGGCAAGGCCAGTCTTGATCCTGCAAATTTTGCTGCGGTTTGTGCCGCTGCGGCGTAAAAGCATCCGACAAAGGGGATCCCCGGGAGAAGTGCCTTTCTGCCTGCATCGTTGTTTTAAGGGTGCCTTGAATAATCTTGTATTTTGTTCATATTCGAGGCACAGGAAAAAATTTACCACAGGTATATGTCTGATATCTCGACGTCTCGTTCCTCGCTTTGTCGGAGGATAAATTTTTGACTGTAACGAAGAAGATGGACGGAAGACTGATTATTCAAGGTACCCTTAAGAGTCCCCTTACTTCTCCTTCTTTTTTGGCAGCAGGAAGGAGATAACAAAACCTCCGGTAAACAGTGTTGCCAGCACCAGGCCAATTATCCCAAGGTGGCCGATGAAGCTCGCCGGAGTTTTCGAGATTCGATCCGCGAGGATGAGAATCGACGATCCCACAATCAGCGCGGCAATAATCATTGCCATGCCCATCAGCCGACTGGCTGACATCACCCGCTCGGAGAGGTCTTCAATACGTTTCAACTCAAGATTGAGCGTGAAGCGGCTGTGCCTCGCCTGTTCCAGAAAACGCTGCAGATCATTCGGCAGCATCTCCATCAGCTCAAAACTGTGCTGCAGCAGGTCCAATACCCGTTTCCGGATTGCCTGAAAAGAGTAGCGGTTCATTACGACTTCACGGATCAGCGGTTCCACATGGGAAATGATATCAAAGCTCGGGTCAAGCCATTCCCCAACGCCTTCAATAGTAGTGAGTGCCTTGGTGAGCAGCATCAGGTCGCTCGGGCACTGAATATGGTAGTTCTGCAGTATGGAGAAGAAGCTGGAGAGCAGACTGGCTATATCCAGATGCTTCAAGTTTTCACTTTGAAAGTGGGAAATGAAGTGGCGCAGATCAAGGTGGAATTCACGGCTGTCGAGGACCTCGGGATCGACATTGGTCAGTGCAAGAACTACCCGGCAGAGCTGGTTCTCATCGCCGCGAATGACTCCGTTGACAAGGTTGATGAGCTGGTCGGTGGTTCCCTTGTCGATCTGCCCCACCATGCCGCAGTCAATCAGGCAGATGCCACCGTCTTCGAGGAGAAAAATATTTCCTGGGTGCGGATCGGCGTGAAAAAAGCCGAATCGCAGACACTGTTTGAAAACCGCATCTGTGCCGATGGAGACGACCTTGCGCCGCGTAGCCAGACTTAATGTCGCCGGGTCGATGGCGCTCAGGACTCGTCCGTGTACCCGTTCCATGGTCAGGACATTGCGGGTGGTGACTTCCCAATAGATCTTTGGGAAACTGACGTTGGGATCGTCTTCAAAATCGTGACGCATGCGGTCGGCGGACTGGCCCTCAATCACGAGATCAATCTCCTTGAGGATTTCCCGTGAAAATTCCTTCACCACCGCCGTTGGACTGTAGCCGAGGTTGGAGAAATACTGCTCCACCACCTTGGCGAGTACTCCCACGAGACTCATATCCTCTTCCAGAATCTGGCGGACGCCGGGGCGGAGCACCTTGAGCACTACGCTGGTGCCGTCAAGCAGTCTGGCGGCATGAACCTGAGCGATGGAGGCGGCGGCGAGAGGAATTTCGTCAATACTGGCAAAGAGCAGATTGAGACCGCCGGGAAACTCGTTGTGCAGGGTACTGCTGATCTCCGACCAGGGAACGCGGGGACAGTCTGTCTGCAGCTTTTTCAGCTCAGTTGCCCATTCCGGAGGAATAAGATCGGGGCGGGTGGAGAGAATCTGGCCGAGTTTAATGAAGGAGGGTCCGAGCTCCTCCAGCACTTTTCGTACCCGCACGGCATTCGGCAGTTCCGAATGCGTTCCAGATTCAGCGCCGTGTATCTCCTCTTTTGATTTCCCGAGCATGCGGTAGATCCCGGCTTCCTGAAGGAGCTGCTGGAAACCGAAACGGGAGAGTACCCCCGCAATTTCCGCGAGTCTGCGGGTGTTGGTGATGGTGCGCTTTATTGAGGGTATTTTCATGATAACCGGGATGGTGGCGAGTTGTGATGTGTCGGGGGACAGGCTGTCAGGACAGTCGGTCGGGGAGCAATGTCTTTGCGGGCTTTTCCCTGTATGGGGAACATCGAATAATTGCTCATCTTCTTCGGCACAGTCAAAATTTATCCTCCGACAAAGCGAGGAACGAGACGTCGAGGTACGCGCTATACTTCGATATCAACGTTATACCTGTGGTAGATTTTCTTCTGAGCCTCGAGTCTGAACGAAATACAAGCTGTTTCAAGGTGCCCTGTATACATATATTCAAACTTACCAAAGCGGATTCATTTGAGCAATACCGAGGTCATATGCCCCTTGCGCTGTTGTGGAAATCGGGTAACACTGCAAAAGTGGAGGTAGCGGGACAACCAATGTCCTGTCTGTATCGACTGCCGGTTTCGGCGGTAAAAAAGGAAAAACAGAGGTGTTGTATTGCTTTCGAAGAGGAAAGATGATGGGGCGGCAATGGCGGACAGCGCTGATGTCGTTACCCGGGTAAAGGATGCTGCCGACATCGTACAGGTGATCGGGGAATATGTTGATCTAAAGAAAAGCGGCTCCCGCTGGCTTGGTCTCTGTCCCTTCCATGGAGAGAAAACCCCCTCCTTTTCGGTGACTCCCGCACAGCAGTTTTTTCATTGTTTTGGCTGCGGAGAATCGGGTGATGTAATCAGTTTTGTGATGAAATACCAGAATGTTGATTTTCCCGAGGCATTGCAGATTCTGGGCTCTAAATTTGGCGTTTCCATTCCTGAAAAAAGGCAGACAAAGAAAGAAATGGAAATGCGGGAGCAGCGCAGGAGTCTTTACCGTGTGAGTGAGAAGGCTGCTGAGTGTTATGAGAACTATCTCTACTCCGGCCGGGTAGCGCAAACAGCCCATGCCTACCTCAAAAAACGCGGTGTAACGACGGCTGTGGCCAAAAAATTCAAGTTGGGGTTTGCTCCTCCGCCCGATGCCGAAGGGTGGAACTTCCTTGAGAACACATTAACACGGGAGGAGCAGGCTGCGGCAGTAGAAGCCGGGCTCATTGTGAAAAAGGAGAGCGGTCACCTTTTTGATCGCTTTCGCGACCGCATTGTTTTCCCCATCTTTAATATCTCTGGTCAAATCTGTGGTTTTGGCGGGCGGATTCTCGGTGAAGGTCAGCCGAAGTATCTCAATTCGCCTGAAAGCCCAATCTACACCAAAAGCAAGCTGCTGCTCGGGCTCTACCAGGCGAAAGAGGCGATTCGCACCAGCGACCGTGCGGTGCTGGTTGAGGGTAACTTCGACATGATCAGCCTTTTTGCCGCAGGCTGTGAGAATGTGGTTGCCCCTCTCGGCACTGCACTCACCCGCGAGCAGCTGCGGCTGTTGAAGAAATTTACCAGTAACGTGGTGATGCTTTTTGATGGTGATGACGCCGGACGCAAGGCTGCGGTGCGGGCGACCCCGCTCTTTCTTCAGGAGGGATTGAGCGGGCGGGTTGCGATGCTGCCCGACGGCCACGATCCGGACAGTTTTGTCCGGGAGTTCGGTTTGAAAGATTTACTGGCACTGCTTGAAGAGGCCCAGGGACTGCCGGAGTTCACTGTTGGACGTCTCCGTGAAGAGTACGGGCTTTCCTACGACGGTAAATTGAAGATTATTCAGGAGCTCAAGCCTCTGCTGGCAGCGGCCGGGGACAAGCTGAAAAGAGATCTCTTCATCAGCCATTTTGAAAAGCTCCTTGATATGGAAAAAGGGGCGCTGGCCGTACTTGAAGAAGAGGTTGAACGGGCCGAGGCCGAAGAGCAGGCGAAGGCAGAGCTGCAGGGGATTGCAGAACTGCAGGAGCCAGAGGATATGGAGGCCCCTTTCCCGCCCGCATGGGCAGAGGAAGAGAGCTCTTCCGCCGTGGCTGGACCTGCATTCGGGCGACAGAAGTTTTCCGGGGCACCGCATTGCGGGATGACTTTTCCGCAGCGACAGGTTGCAGCCTGGATGGTGTGTAACCCGGATCATTACAGGAGCCTGGTTGACGCGGGGGTGCGGAAATTTCTCACCGATACTCCAGGAGAGATCCTTTTTCTCACCATGGGGCAGTTGCTGGAAAAAAATGAATTCGCTGGACCGGAGGAACTGCTCAATGTTCTCATAGAGGGAGAGGAACGCACCTTTGTTTCGTGGACAATGCTTTACCCGCCCCAGCCTGCAGACATGGGGCTGGATGATACGGGAGATCCCCGGGAGCTTGAGTTTCAGCAGATTTTGGATACTCTTGGAGTGCGGGAGAGCGGGGAGAGCCTCGGGACACTCCAGGAACAGATTAGACTGGCGGAGAAAGCGGGTGACATGGAAGAGGTGGATCGCCTGATGATGAAGCAGGTACAGATTGCTGCGGCCCTCCACCGGGGAAAAGCCCGTGGCGGACGACAGGAGAAAAGGTGATGGAGGAAAAAACTGCATGGCTTAATCTCAGCCTGACCCCCGGGCTTGGTATTACAACCCTCTGGCGACTGGTGCGCGCGCTCGGTTCGCCGCAGGCGGTCCTGGAAGCGAAGGCTCCCCGGCTTCAGGCGGTGAGCGGGGTGCAGAAACGCCATCTGAGCGGGTTGCTCAACCGGACTGGGGATGAGGATCTGGCCTCCCCGGAGCTGGAGAGGCTGCAGGCCTTCGGTGGTCGCGCCGTGAGTTGGGACGATTCGCTTTATCCCTCACTTCTCAAAGAGATTGTAGATCCGCCCCCGGTGCTTTACATCGTTGGCGACCCGGCTCTGCTTTTGCGTCCCGCAGTGGCGGTGGTTGGCTCGCGGGCGGCCTCAAGCTACGGCCGTCATACGGCCTTCAACCTTGCGCGGGAGCTTGCTGCGGCGGGGGCAATGGTGGTGTCAGGGCTCGCCCTGGGCATTGATGCCGAGGCCCATCGCGGCGCTCTGGCGGCGGGGGGAGCTACAGCGGCAATTCTTGGCTTCGGCCTTGATGTCGTCTATCCCCGTCAGAATGAAGCGCTCTATCGGGAGATCGGATACAATGGATTACTGATCAGCGAATATCCCCTTGGCACGCGCCCGGATGGCTGGCGTTTTCCCGCCCGCAACCGCATTATTGCCGGGATGAGTCTCGGCGTGGTGGTGGCAGAGGCTGCGCGGAAATCGGGCTCGCTGATCACGGCGCAGATGGGTCTCGACTTTGGCCGCGAGGTCTTTGCCGTGCCGGGGCAGATTGATTCAGAGAAGAGTGAAGGCTGTCACCTGCTGCTCCGCGAAGGGGCTTCACTGGTGATGGGCGTGGCTGATATCCTGCGGGAGGCTGGTCTCTCCCGGAGTGAACCTGCGTCGGCAGCTGTGGTATCAGCGGAGAGTCAGGCAGAAGACGCTCTTGAACCGGAAGCCGCGCAGCTGCTGCAGTGCATTGAGAACTATGCTGCTGCAAAGGATGAAATTATAAAGCGCAGCGGGTTCTCCCCAGGCAGGGTGAGTGAGCTGCTGTTGATGCTGGAACTTGACGGTCTGGTGGAAAACCTGCCGGGTGACCAGGTGCGCAGGGTCGGGTGAGGGCGATTCTTCCCACACGTTCCCTGTATCCTTTTTCAAAGAACCTTGCATAACCAGTATTTCGCTCATCTTCTTCGTTACAGTCAAAAAATTATCCTCGGAATATTAAATATATACCTCCGGTAATTTTTCTCCTGTGCCTTGAATATGAACGAAATACAAAATTATTCAAGGTTCCCTTCAGATATTAAATGGAGTTCCCATGAGTGGAAAAATTCAGATAGCCCCTTCTCTCCTTTCAGCCGACTTTTCCCGTCTTGGTGAGGAGATTCGCGCGGTGGAGCAGGGTGGTGCGGACCTCATTCATATTGATGTTATGGATGGGTGTTTTGTCCCCAATATTACAATCGGTCCATTGATTGTGAAGGCGGCGAAAAGGGTGGCAAAGCAACCCCTTGATGTACACCTGATGATTATTGAAGCGGATAAATATCTGGAAGATTTTGCCTCCGCGGGAGCAGATATTATCTCCGTGCATGTAGAGGCGTGCACCCATCTCCATCGTACGGTGGCACGGATTCATGAGCTGGGATGCCGGGCGGGTGTCGTGCTCAACCCGGCAACGTCGTTGAGTTCGCTTGATTATATTCTTGAAGAGGTGGAGGTGGTGATGCTGATGTCGGTGAATCCCGGATTTGGCGGACAGAGTTTCATTCCGTCTACACTGAGGAAGATTCATGAATTGAGCCAGCGCATCAAGGCGCTGGACAAAGAGATTGTAATTGAAGTGGACGGTGGTATCAGTCCGGCATCCATTGAAAAAGTTGCTGCTGCCGGCGCTACGCTCTTTGTGGCAGGATCTGCGGTGTATGGCAGTGACGACTATGCGGCAACTATTGCGCAGATGAAAGTAAACGGAGAAAAAGGCGCAGCTCGAAATTAAGTTGAAGGGTATCTTGAAATGAGTTGTGGAGAAAGACCTCTCAATTACTTGTACAGGCTGTCTTTTTCAAAGAAGTTTGTCGAATAAATGAAAAGGAGAGATACATGACATACCGTAATTTTCAGGAGACGACCGTTTATAACAAATTACGGCAACTCGCCGGGGCTCCCTTTGATCTGACGACGGAGAACGCCCTTACTGCCGGAAACAGACTGGAGAAATATGCATGTCGAACTCCGATGTTCAATCTTCACTATGCCACCCAGCGTGTCGATGATGAGGTCCTGAATGGATTGCAGACGATGGCTGATGAACTCAAGATTGTCGAGCAGTTCAAGGCGATGCGTCGCGGTGCGGTAATGAATAAGATCAAGGACGTTGAGAGTGAGAACCGTCAGGTCCTGCACACCTCTTCCCGAGATCATTTCCATCAGCCACCCTGTGAACCGGTTGCTGCAGCCCAGTCGAAAACTGAGCTGGAAAAGTTGAAGTGCTTTCTTGACAAGGTGGCCGATGGGACACTGACCGGCAGTACAGGTAAGTCCTTTACCACGGTTCTTCATGTGGGCATAGGTGGATCCGATCTCGGTCCGCGGGCGCTTTATGAGGCGTTGCTGCCATACGGCATTGGGGGACGTTCGGTTCATTTTATCTCCAATGTCGATCCCGATGACGCGGCCCGCCGGCTCGGTGAAGTGAATCTTGAAGAGTGTCTGGTGGTCACTGTCTCCAAAAGTGGTGGAACTCTTGAGACACTCACCAACGAGACACTGGTGCAGACTGCTCTGCGGGACGTCGGTCTTGATCCGAAGAAACACTGTGTTGCCGTTACCGGTGAGGGGAGCCCGCTGGACAATCCGGAGAATTATCTGCGATCCTTCTACATGTTCGATTATATCGGCGGCCGTTACAGTGCTACCTCAATGGTGGGAGCGGTGAGTCTGGGGTTCTTCCTCGGTTTCGAAGGCTTCATGAGCATGCTGGAAGGTGCAGACGAGATGGACTGCCTTGCCGAGGGTAATTCTCTGCAGGAGAATCCGGCTCTGCTGCTGGCGCTGCTGGGGGTGTGGAATCATAACTTCCTCGGGTATCCGACGGTTGCGGTGCTGCCGTATTCTCAGGGACTGCACCGTTTCCCGGCGCATTTGCAGCAGTGTGACATGGAGAGTAACGGCAAGTCGATCACCCGCGACGGCAAAAAGGTTACCGCCAAAAGCGGGCCGATTATCTGGGGAGAGCCTGGCACTAACGGTCAACACGCCTTCTATCAGCTGCTTCATCAGGGGACGGAGATTGTTCCGGTGGAGTTCATCGGGTTCCAAAAATCACAGTACGGCTATGATCTTAAAGTGCAGGGAACGACCTCTCAGCAGAAATTGCTGGCCAATCTCTATGCACAGTCCGTTGCCTTCGCCATCGGCCAGAAGTCAGACAACCCTAACCGCTTTTTTGCCGGGAACCGGCCTTCAACAATCATCATGGGGCAACGGCTGTTTCCCCGGAGTCTCGGCGCACTGCTTGCTCTCTACGAGGCAAAAATTGTCCTCCAGGGCTTCTGCTGGAATATCAACTCCTTCGACCAGGAAGGAGTGCAGCTTGGCAAGGTGCTCGCGGGCGGATTTCTCAAGCAGATGGAGGCAGGGACGACTGCTGGGGATGGCATTGAAAGCCATTTCCTCAAGGCCGTTACAGGGTGAAGATTGAAAGATTTTTCGGGGATATGAACATGTATTTGGCGTGCCTCCGCTCTCCGATTTTTTGTTGACAAAGAGGGGTTGTAAAGATATGCTCATTCACTGAATGAACATTCAGCTGATGTAGTATTTTTAGTGGATAGATCTGTTAAGGAGGACTTTCCATCTCGAAAAGGGTGGGAGTTTTTAAACTGTAACTCAAAGGAGGAAATCATGGCAAAGCATGAGACACCCTTGTTGGATCAACTGGAGTCTGGCCCGTGGCCGAGCTTTGTATCCGACATTAAAAGACAGGCTGAAACCAAGCCTGAATGCTGGGACATCCTTGGTGTTCTGGAATTGTCTTACGAGGAAAGAATTACTCACTGGAAACATGGTGGAATCGTAGGCGTCTTCGGATACGGTGGTGGTGTCGTTGGTCGTTATGTCGATCTTCCGAAAAGGTTCCCCGGTGTTGAGCATTTCCATACCATGAGGGTCAATCAGCCCTCTTCCAAATATTATACTACCAAGTTTTTGCGTCAGCTTTGTGGTTTGTGGGAGAAGCATGGTTCTGGTATGACCAACATGCATGGTTCAACAGGCGATATCATTCTTCTTGGTTGCCGTACTGAAGAACTTGAGCCGATGTTTTGGGATATGACCCATGAGATGAATCAGGATCTCGGTGGTTCCGGTTCCAACCTCCGGACCCCCGCTAACTGCCTTGGCCAATCCCGCTGTGAGTGGTCCTGCTACGATACTGAAGAAGCATGCTACCAACTCACCATGCACTATCAGGATGAGCTCCATCGTCCTGCATTCCCGTATAAATTTAAATTTAAATTCTCCGGTTGTCCGAACGACTGTGTTGCTGCTATTGCCCGTTCAGATGTGGCGGTTATCGGTACCTGGCGCGATGATATTCAGATCGATCAGGCTGCCGTAAAAGAATATATTGCTGGAAATTATCCTTCAAACGCTGGTGCTCACTCTGGTCGTGACTGGGGTAAATTCGATATTCAGAAAGAAGTCGTAGATCTCTGCCCCACTGAATGTATGTGGATGGAAAATGGCGAACTGAAAATCGATAACAGCGAATGTACCCGCTGTATGCATTGCATCAACGTTATGCCTCGTGCCCTTCGCCCCGGGAAAGACAAAGGTGCCACTATCTGTGTTGGTGCAAAAGCCCCGATCCTTGACGGCGCACAATTTGCTACCATGATTGTTCCCTTCATGAAGATCGAGAAAGAAAATGACTTTGAAGAGCTCATTGACTTTATCGAGAAAATTTGGGACTGGTGGATGGTGGAAGGTAAAAACCGTGAGCGTTGTGGTGAATG
>JALNVI010000013.1 GCA_023231425.1 Desulforhopalus sp.
CTTTGATGAGCGTCTCGGCATTATTGCGGGTTCAATTGCATCGGGAACAGCTGGTTTTTTTCTCATCAGATCCAGCTTGAGTCCTGATGAAGGTGGTTTGTCAGGCCGTTAGGCGCTCCGGGTTGCAGTCTTCACTGGGGAATGTGTCGCCCTTATTCCCTGGATGTCCTTCAATGCAGCCCTGGACAAGAAAAAAAACAGGGAAATCTGCTATTTAATAACCAGGGAACATCGAATAATCGCCCATCTTCTTCGTTGCAGTCAAAAAATTATCCTCAGAGGTAAGCGCTAAGACTCTGATATCGAATATACACCTCCGGTAAATTTGAATATGAACGAAATACAAGCTGTTTCAAGATCCCCTGAAGATGTTGTCCGATGCACTGTCCCTGCCTCCATGCTGATCTGACAACTGGCTTTGTGGAATCTCTGGCCGGTGAACGGGTTTTCCTGGATATTGGCGGTACTTTTGGGTGCTTGATCTTGACTGATGCTTCGCTTCAATGCTCACTGGGAGAATGTGCTCTTCTTTCTTGAAGACATCCTTCGTGTTCCCACTTTGGACCACCGCTGAAAAAGTTTCTCCACTGTTCCCCACCACACGCTATTTGCACTTTTTTTTCTCACATTGACCATGTCTTTACTTTCCTCTGGAATGCCCGATTTGAGGCGAAATATGGGCTTTTCCAAGGGCAAAAGGGTTTTTTTTCTGAGTTGTGGGAATCTACTCTGCGCAGGGTTCTCCACTTGCCGATCTACTACCTGTTGTGTTTTACCTGAAATAGACAGTGCAGCCCTATGCCGTCGAAAGTCCGATGGTTTTTTCCTTGACCCCCCCCCCCCGATACGATAAAAAGAAAGAAAGTGGTACAAAGTGGGAGAAAAGGGAAGACAATGGCGAACGACAGATTTCGCGGACATTCGATACATACGCTGGACGGAAAAGGGAGGGTCAGTATCCCTGCAAAAATCCGTTCTGTGTTGACTGTGCTGAATGCAGCTTCCCTTGTGCTCGTTCCCTGGAACGACCATCTCCGGGCCTATCCTGAAGATGAGTGGGCAAAGTATGAAGACAGACTGCTCGGCGACGGAGTTAAAAAAGGTATGGGACGGCTCTTGCGGGCGCTGGTAAACAGCTCAATTACCACCTCGGTTGATAGACAGGGGCGTCTGCTTATTTCTCCGGCACACCGGGAAAAGTTGAATTTCAAGAAGGAAGTGGTTGTGGCCGGAAATGTTCACTGGTTTGAATTTTGGGACCCGCAGGTTTACGAAAAAGAAAATGCGGAGACCCTCGAGGATTTCAGCAAATACGAAGAAGAACTCTCAGAAATAGGGTTGTTGTAAATGTGTGATCCGGCATCCATCCACGTATCTGTCCTGCTTGAGGAGTGCATGGAACTTTTAAGACCCCGCTCTGGTGGACTTTATGTGGACTGTACACTTGGACTTGGTGGCCACACCGAGGGTATCCTTCAGCGCTCCGGGCCCGATGGCAGAGTAATTGGTTTTGACTGGGACTCCAGTGCTCAGCAGAAAGCTCAGCAGCGACTGGTGTCCTTTGGAGAACGTTTGATCCCGGTTCGGCGAAATTTTGCCGAGCTGGCAGAAGGGCTCGACGACCTGAACATTTGTGAAGTTGATGGCCTGCTCCTCGATGCAGGTCTCTCCTCCCTGCAACTGGACTTGCACGAGGGGCGGGGCTTCAGCTTTCAGCGGGATGAGCCGCTTGACATGCGTATGGATAATCGGCGCAGTGTTACAGCGGCGTCCATCCTCGCTCGGGCGGACGAGTCAGAACTTGCCGATATTCTTTATTATTATGGTGAAGAGAGGCAGGCGCGGAGGATTGCGGCGGCAATCGTGGCCGCAAGGAAAAAGGAGAAACTTCAGACAACCGGGCAACTGGTGGAGGTCGTCAGTGCGGCCGTCCCGGGAAGGTTTCACCCCAAAAGAATTCATATCGCCACGAAGACCTTTCAGGCCCTTCGCATTGCGGTAAACGGGGAACTGGAAAACCTCGGAAAGGCCCTCGACATTGGCGTCCGTTACATGAAGCCGGGGGCAAGATTCTGTGTCATTTCTTTCCATTCCCTCGAAGACCGGCTTGTAAAAAGGAAGTTTCGAGATAATCCCGCACTTGAAGTCATCACTCCCAGGCCCGTAGGGGCCTCCAGTGAAGAAGTTGAGAGAAATCCCCGCTCACGCAGTGCCCGCCTCAGGGTGGTGCAGAAGCGGGAACAACCAGAGGAGAATAAATGAGAGTTTACAGCAGTACTCACGCATATGTACACCCTGGAGGGCGATATGGGCGGACAGGTTGCCGCGGAGGTCTTATCGCCTTCGCCACCCGTCTGACGGAACCTTTTATTGGGTGGGTTGCCGGACTGACGGCAAGTGGGGTAATGGGCAGACGTTTTGGGCGGGTTGCCCTTGTTGTCGTTCCCGTGGCGCTGGTTTGTAATTTGCTCTGCATCTCACTTATTAACGGTTCCGACGCCCGCATGGCGAAGATGACTGAGCATTATCAAGCTCTGGAGATGACCAATATTTCCCTGCTGGCGCACCGTGCTCGAATATGGGGTCCCGGGAACATGGCAAAATTGGCGGAAAAACTTGATTTACATCCGGCTGCCGATCGACAGATCGGAGTCTATGACTCGAGTATCGACAAGTTTCGTTACTCTAGACAATGAGGCATGGCTGTTCGCAAAACACGTATTCGCCTCTCCCGCAGGATTCGGAGTCGTCGTCTTCTGTGGTTAGTGGCAGGGGCGCTGGCGCTTGCAGTTGGAATCTGGTTTCTGTTCCGTGGCGGCAATGGGGACGAGAGACTGCACCCACCGGCAAAGGTTGGAAAAAACTCTGCCGGTGAGTGGGTTCGTGGTACAATTTATGACAGTCGCAAAAAACGTCTTGCTGAGACCATTGAACAGGTTTCCGTTTATGTAAGGACCCGTGAGGCAGGCTCAATTTCAGAGACAGCGAGGCAACTCGCATCAGTTCTTTCTCTTGATCGTAATTCCCTGGAGGGGAGATTGAAGCGGGGGGCTCTGCGGGTCTGGATTGCCAGACAGATAAGCCAGGAACAGGAAGACGCTCTGGGCAAGCTGGCCTTGCCCGGAGTTTATCTGGAGAAGGAGTGGCGCCGGAGTTATCCTAACGGGGCCATGGCCTCGCACATGATTGGTTTTTCCGATAACGGCGTTGGCCTTGCAGGGGTCGAATATCAGTATGACAGGTTGCTTTCAAGGATCAATGAGCAGGGTGCGGAAGGGCGAGAGATGCGAACAGATCTGGTCCTCTCGCTTGATATGAAGATCCAGCAGCCGCTGGAAGATGTTTTGGCGACGGTGCGGAGCTGGGGCACCTCCCGTGGTCAGGATGTGCGGGTCGTTGGCTGTGTTCTTGATGCAAAGAGTGGCAGTATTGTTGCTCTCGGCCAGCTCCCCGGTTTTGACCCCAATGACTTTGCTCTCTATGGTTCGCGAATTCTTGGCAGCATGATGTTCAAACCGATGCTGGTTCCGGAGACAATTCGCGTACTGTTGCGGGATTCGGCAGTATTTCTCAAGACGGATGATGAGGTTGAGGCGTATGGAGGCTGGTCCCTGATCCCGAAGGCAAAGGCTGGCAAACAACTTCAGCTTATTACTGCATTGAATCTGGACAGAAAAATTTACGCGGATTTCTATAGTGGGCCGCGTGACCAGAAGCCGTTTGCCGGATATTTGCTGCAGCGGGATCGGAATCGCGGTCTGGATATGATGCCCGAGGTCTCTACTCCAATGACACTGCTGGTCGGTCTGAGCACTCTGCTCCATGGGCTTCCCGCAGGTGAACCGGCGGTGATTGCGCAGACGGTTAAATCGACAGATCAGGTTGGGCAGCCGGTGGAGAAGATTCCTTTCCCGGGACCGCCGCCCGTGCTGGTACAGAAGGGGGTTGAGGGCCTCTTTAGTGCAATGGGGGAAAAAGGCAATTTTTCTACCATATATCTTGAGGGTAAGGCCCTGGGGACGATTCCTGAAGAGAGTACAGGTGATGTGTTTCTTCAGGACGATGTCGTTTTTGCCGACATTCCTTCTGGTGAGAGGCCGATGGTGCTTCTGCTGGTAGCGGAGGTGCGCGGTTATGCTCCTTTCTCCCGTGAAAATACTCTTGAGGCAGAAAAACTCAATATCCGTCGCCTGATCGACGAAAAAATGCGGCGGATGGGAATCCTGCACATGGTGTCCGCAGGTGCCTCCGATCTGCTCCCTGCGGAAGAGGGGGCGGAGGGGAACTGGCAGAGCAAGGGTACCATCGTAGTGCAGGGCGACAGTGTAATAAATCGGAAAAAAGGCAAGAAAGACGAACCTGTTAAGATGCCTGATATCATGGGCAGGAGTTTGCGCAAGAGTCTGCGCATGCTTGAGGGAATTCCTCTGAAACTCTCAATCGAAGGTTCTGGGCGGGTGGTTCAGCAGAGCCCGGAGGCTGGAACAATTCTAAAAAAGAATGCTTCCTGTCAAATTATTTTGAAACAGAAACATCTGGATATATTTAAAGCTGTGAATGAAGAAAAAACAACACGGTGATGAAGTGCCTGCAGCAGGAACGGCTCTTCTGAATGAGTGGAAAAGTTGAGGCGGATAATACATCTCTCTGCCTTATGGTAAAAGGGTGTCTTGAATAATCGCCCATCTTCTTCATTACAGGTAAAAAAATTTTCCTCGGAGGTGGTAAACAATAGACTCCGATATCAATCATGGCTGTAATAAATTTCCTCCTGTGCCTCGAAGATGAACGAAATACAAGCTGTTTCAAGATCCCCAAAAGGTAAAGGCAATTGTAAAAGGCAAAGGCAAAGGCAATGACAGGACGAACATTGGATTCCCTTTTTAAGCGACTCGGTGACCACGCAAAGTCGTCGAAAAATGATGGAATCGAGAATAGCACATTGACCGCTCTCACCTGTGATTCCCGCGAGGTGAAGAGCGGTTCTCTGTTTATTGCATTGCGTGGGACTTCTGCTGACGGGCACTCCTTTCTCGCCGATGTTGCTGACAGAGGTGCGGCTGCAGTTGTGTGTGAGGGGGAGGGCATTTCGGCAGATATTCGTCTCCTTCTCGCGGAGAAAAGCGTCGTTGTCATTGAGGTTGACAATACTTCTGCCTGTTGTCCCCTTATTGCTGCCTGGTTTTACGGGGATCCGGCGAAGTCCCTGCGTCTGGTGGCAGTTACCGGGACCAACGGAAAAACTACGGTCACCTCGCTGGTTGAGCAGTTGCTCCTTGCAGACGGGAAAGCTGTCGGCGTTATCGGGACGGTGAATAATCGCTGTACGGTGAACGGGAAGGCCCTCTCTTTTCCGGCACACCTCACCACTCCGGAACCCCTTGAATTACATCAATTGCTTCGGGCAATGGTTAACGCCGGTACGGAGATTGTGGTGATGGAGGTCTCTTCTCACGCCCTTGTCCGTGGCCGGGTAGACGGGTTGCAGTTTGAGGCGGCGGCCTTTACTAATCTCTCTCGGGATCATCTCGATTACCATGGCACGATGGAGAGATATTTCAAAGCAAAGTCACTGCTCTTCTCAAAATATCTTGCGGATGACGGCGTGGCTGTGATCCCGACGACTTCGCTTGAGGGGCATAAACTTGCTGCCCTTGCAGGAAGCCGTCCGGGCGTGCGAATTATTCGCTGGGGAGAGGCTGAGGAAAGTGATTTACGATTGATTAACTGTACGCTGCACCTGGACCGCACCGAAGTCGAATGCCGTGCTTTCGGTAAAACCTGTTTCTTCAACACGCTGTTGATTGGCAGTTACAACGTGGAAAACCTGTTGACCGCCTGGGGGGCAGCAGCCGCACTTGGCATGGAGAATCAGCACATTGCTGCAGCTGTCTCCTTCCTTACAGGTGCCCCCGGCCGGGTAGAGCGGGTAAATGTGGAGGCAGCATGGGCTTCGCAGGGGCCGATGGTGCTGGTGGACTACTCCCATACCCCCGATGCGCTGGAGAAGGTCTTGGAGACTGTTGCTGTGCTGCCCCACCGCAATCTTTGTGCGGTGTTTGGCTGTGGAGGGGACCGTGATACTGGCAAAAGACCTTTGATGGGGGCAGTGGCGGGACGGGTGGCCGATGTTGTTGTCGTTACCGATGATAATCCCCGTTCGGAACTTTCTTCTGAGATTATCAAAGAGATCCTGCCGGGGGTTGAGTCTGTTGGTTGCCCTGTTTTTCAAAGGGACTGGCTTTTCACACGTTCAGAACAAGAGAAGGGGTGCGTTGTCGCAGCCAATCGGGGTGAGGCCATTGATCATGCCATCCGTTCAATGGGGGTGGGGGATGTGGTGGTGATTGCTGGCAAGGGCCACGAGCCCTATCAGATCAGCCGGAGAGGACGATGCTATTTTGATGACCGGCGTCGTGCTGAAAATGCGCTTTTTTCCTGGACTCCACAACTTCTGGCAGAAGCCACCGGCGGACGGGTGGTCGGAAATACCGGCATGCTTGGTGCTGTAACAACAGACAGCCGCATTGAAAATCCCCGGGGAATATTTGTTGCTCTCACAGGGGAGTACCATGATGCCCACGATTTTGCCCCGGATGCGGTGGAGAAGAACAACCTCTGTCTCGTCGTTGAGCGGGAACTGCAACTTGATGTCTGTCAGGTTGTGGTCACTGATACCACCCGTGCTCTTGGAAACATGGCGGCCTTCCGCCGTCGTGCCCTGGCTCGTTTTCTGACGGCACAGGGACGTGAACAGAAGGTTGTCGGCGTGACTGGCAGTTGCGGCAAGACAACCGTGAAGGAGATGATCTCTGCTATTCTCCGCCGCAAATGGCCGGTGGGGGAATATTATCCAGAGACCTCCATCCTGAAAACAGCGGGAAATTTCAATAACATCATCGGCCTGCCTCTGTCGCTGTTACCAATTGGTGTGGATCAGCGGGCAGTTATTCTCGAAATGGGGATGAATGCACCGGGAGAGATTGCCCGGCTCGCAGAAATCGCTGACCCGGACATCAGCGTAATTACCAATGTATTCGGGGCGCATCTCGCAGGTCTTGGAGATCTTAACGGTGTTGCCGCAGCCAAAGGGGAACTCTTCGCGGGAACCCGTGCTGATGGTCTCCTTGTCGTCAATATTGATGATGAAAAGATTCGCGCACAGGCGGAAAAGTCTCTTTGTCGCAAAATTACGTTCAGTGCGGCTGGGGACAGGGCCGATCTGTATGCCACCGATATTCGTGAGGCAGGGCAGGGACGCTATAATTTCACCCTCAACTGCGGGGGGACAAAGAAAGAGATTCTCCTCGGCGCAGCCGGTGAACATAACATTGGGAATGCCCTTGCCGCCGCCACCGTCTGCACTGCCCTCGGGGCCGACCTTGATGAAATTGCTCAGGGCCTGGCCGACTTTCGCAATGTCGACAGGCGTATGGAGCTGCTCATCGCTCCCGGTGGCTTTACTGTGATTAACGACTGTTATAATGCCAACCCGGGATCCATGGCGGCGGGCTTGAAGGTCCTCGCTTCTTTCCCTGGTAAAAAGGTTGCCGTGATTGGAGACATGCTTGAACTCGGCAGCTCCGCCGAGGAGGCCCATGAAAAAATTGGCCGACTTGCTGCAGAACTGGATATCGACCGGCTGGCTGTTATTGGAGAGTTTGCTTCGGCAGTGAAGAAAGGTGCTCTGGCTGGAGGGATGGCAGAGAGCTGCGTGGCGATTTTTGCGGACAAAGCGCAGTTTTCTTCGACCACTGGCTGCTGCTGTGAACATTTGAAGGCGGATAAAGATGCCGTACTTGTGAAGGCCTCACGGGGGCTCGCCCTCGAAACCATTGTTGCAAAATTGATGCGGGAGTAAACATGTTTTATCATCTTCTCTATCCTCTCCACACCGATTTCAGTGGTTTCAATGTCTTTCGCTACATCACCTTCCGCTCGATGGGCGCGGCAATGACCGCTTTCCTCATTTTACTGCTGCTTGGTCCCTGGTTTATCCGGTTGATGAAATACTATCAGATTGGTCAGGTCGTGCGCGATGACGGACCGGCGACTCACCTTGTCAAGAAGGGTGTGCCGACCATGGGCGGGCTGTTGATTCTTTTCTCAATCACAGCAACCACACTGCTCTGGGCACGGCTGAACGATTCCCTCGTCTGGCTGGTTCTTTTTGTCACCCTCTTTTATGGCGGGATTGGCAGTCTGGATGATATTAAAAAGATTACAAAGGGGAACTCTATAGGACTGAGCGCACGCGGAAAGATGATTTTGCAGATCGCCGGAGCGGCAGTCGTCGGCCTCTTCATTCTCATTCATCCGGGGTTTGACGGGCATCTGAGTCTGCCTTTTCTGAAAAATCTTCATCCAGATCTCGGGGTGTTTTATGTCGTATTTGCGGCACTGGTGATTGTTGGCGCTTCCAATGCGGTTAACCTCACTGATGGCCTCGACGGTCTCGCCGCCGGGCCTTCCATTGTTACGGCGGGTGTTTATCTTATCTTCTCCTATCTTGCCGGGAATGTTGTGCTGGCGGGATATCTGCACCTGCCATATGTAGCGGGGAGCGGGGAACTGGCCGTCTTCTGCGGGGCGATCTTTGGTGCCTGCCTTGGTTTCCTCTGGTTTAATGCCTTTCCCGCTCAGATGTTTATGGGCGATGTGGGCAGTCTGGCTCTCGGTGGAGCCTTTGGTACGGTGGCGATTATAATCAAGCAGGAGTTCCTGCTGGTAATTGTTGGCGGCATTTTTGTTATGGAGGCGCTGTCGGTCATGATACAGGTGGGGTATTTCAAGATGACCGGTGGCAAACGAATATTTTTAATGGCACCTTTCCATCATCATTTTGAGAAAAAAGGATGGCATGAGACCAAGGTGGTGGTTCGTTTCTGGATCGTCGCCATCATCCTCGGCCTGCTTGCAATGGCAACACTGAAACTACGATGAAAAATAATAATCCATATATTTCTCCGGAGACCACCGTTGTGGTCATGGGATGCGGGGTGACTGGCAGCGCCGCAGTAGATTACGCACTGAGCTGCGGGGCGAAGGTGCTTGTTTCGGATTCACGGGACGAGACTGCCTTTGCGGAGACCGCCGCCATGCTCAAAGAGAAGGGGGTGGAGTGGGAGTGTGGGCACACCCTCAACTTCCTCCTGCGTGGCGGGATTGTGCTGCTCAGTCCAGGGATTGCTCCGGATAACCCGCTGGTGCTTCTGCTGCGGGAGCGGGGCGTAAAGGTGATGGGAGAACTCGCCGTGCTCGCGCCGGTACTCAGCGGGGTGAAGGTGGTTGCGGTAACAGGCAGTAACGGCAAGACCACTGTGACCAGTCTTATTGGTGAGGTCCTGGAAAAGCTCGGTCGTTCTGTATTCGTTGGTGGCAATATCGGCGTTTCGCTTTATGAATACTGCGCGGGCAGTGTGGATCCCTGTGAGGTTGTTGTGGTCGAGGTGTCGAGTTTTCAGCTGGAGGTTGCTGGAGAGTTTGCCCCGGACGTTGCGGTGCTTCTCAACATAACACCGGATCATCTTGACCGTCACCATGGGTTGCAGGGCTATATTGCCGCCAAGCTCAATATCCTTCGGGCCCAGAGCGCAGAGCAGGTGGCAGTGATAAACGGAGAGGATGCCAGCTGTCAGAATCTGTCGAAGGACTTTCGTGCTGAGATCCAATCCTTCGGGTACGGCCCGGACAATCAAGCCATCGTGGAGGAAGGCCAGCTTCTACTGGTGGAAGAAGAAGAACGAAAAGTTCTGTGGCTGCCTGCTGGAAGTACCGGGTTTTCCTCTGAAAATTTTGCTGCGGCGGCGCTGGCACTGCGTGCTCTCGGCGTTGAAGTTGAAACTTTGGAAAAATATTTTGCAGAATTCAAACGTCCACCACACCGCATGGAACTGGTAGCCGAGGTGGACGGTGTCGCCTGGGTGAATGACTCAAAGGCAACCAATACCGGTGCGGTTATCGGGGCATTGAGGCAGTTTGACCATCCCGTTGTCCTCATCGCGGGGGGACGGGATAAAGGTGAGGATTATCATCAACTCTGCGAGGTGGTGAAGCAGCGGGTAAAGGCTGCTATCCTTATTGGGGAGTCGGCCGATGACATCGAACAGGCTCTTGTATCGTGTACTGAGGTGCACCGGGCAGCAAGCCTTGAGGAGGCAGTGTCGATTGGACGTGAACTGGCAATTACCGGCGAAACGGTTCTGCTCTCGCCGGCCTGTTCCAGTTTCGATATGTACAAGAGTTACGGCCATCGAGGTGAGGTCTTTCGCGCTGCTGTGCATGCACTGGAGGCGAAGTAATGGCAATACGTCTTCTGCTTGCCGGAGGTGGCACGGGGGGACATCTTTTTCCGGCGCTGGCCATGGGTCGAGAATTCCAGCGGCAGTATCCTGATACAAAAACGATGTTCATCGGCACAAAGCGGCGGATGGATGCCGAGAGCCTTCGCTCCTCGGGTTTTGAGAGCCGGTCGATTACCAGTTTCGGTATCAAAGGGAAAAGTCCCCTGCAGCTTCTAAAGGCTTTCGTAAGCCTGCCGCAGGGATATTGGGAGGCGCTGCAGATTCTCCGGGAATTTCGTCCCGATGTGGTGTTTGCAGTTGGTGGTTATGTTACCGGGCCGGTGGGTGCTGCCGCGAAGAGCCTGGGAATTCCGATTGTCCTGCACGAACAGAATTCAGTTCCCGGTATGGCCAATCGCTATCTGAGTCATATTGCTGACCGGATCTGCCTGTCACTGACTGTCGCGGCGGGATATTTCAACGCGAAGAAAACGGTATTTACCGGTAATCCGGTGCGGGAGAATATCCTTAACCTTGCTGCTGAAGGGCGAACGACGGATGAGAAAATAATCCTCGTGCTGGGTGGCAGTCAGGGTGCACATCGGCTCAATGTTCTGGTGCCCGAGGCTCTCAGAACCCTGAAAGGGAAAGTTGATTTCAAGGTGATCCACCAGACCGGGGAAAAAGATGCGAAAGAGGTGCGTGCCTTCTGGCAGGCTGCGGGAATAGACGCAACTGTGGAACCCTTTTTTCGGGATATGGCGGAGGTATATCGCCAGGCATCTCTCGTTATTTCGCGGGCGGGAGCGACAACCCTGGCTGAACTGGCGGTGATTGGCATGCCGGCAATATTGATTCCCTATCCCACAGCAGCGGACAATCACCAGCTGAAAAACGCTGAGTACTATGTGGATGGAGGCGGGGCGATGGTTTTTGAAGAGGCTGGTCTGAGTGCGGAGATCCTCGGTTCAACAGTGCAGACACTGTTTGCGGGTGACAGACTTGGAAAGATGGGAGCGATGATGAAGAAACTTGCTGTCCCGGATGCGGCGGATCGGATTGTCAAAGAGTGTCTTAACCTTATTGGAGGACGGCAATAGTGTATCGCAAGACTCATCACGTGCACTTCGTCGGTATCGGCGGGATCGGCATGAGCGGTATCGCTGAGCTGTTGCTTAACCTCGGATATACGGTCTCCGGCAGTGACCTTGTCAGTTCGCAGATTACCCGTCGTCTCGCTGATTTGGGTGCAAAAATAACTCAGGGGCATGTAGCAGAGGCGATGGAAGGGGCCGAGGTGGTTGTTACCTCCTCCGCTATTTCTCCGGATAATCCAGAGGTGTTGCAGGCCCGGGCGGAGAAGGTGCCGGTGATTCAGCGGGCGGAGATGCTCGCCGAGTTAATGCGGATGAAAAAGTATGGGATTGCCATTGCCGGCAGTCATGGTAAGACCTCGACTACCTCCATGACCAGCTGGCTGCTTGCCCATGCGGGGCTTGATCCGACCATTGTCATTGGCGGCAAGGTTGATGCTCTCGGCGGCAATGCGAAGCTCGGTGCCGGTGAATTTCTCGTCGCGGAGGCGGATGAGAGCGATGGCTCTTTCCTCAAGCTGTCGCCGGTGATAGAAGTGGTGACCAATATTGACCTGGAACACCTTGATTACTACCGGGACATTGATCATATCAAGCAGACTTTCTTACGTTTTATCAACAAGGTGCCGTTTTACGGCACGGCAATTGTGTGTCTTGATAATAAGAATATTGCCGATATTCTGCCGAAGATCCGCAAGCGGGTGACAACCTACGGTCTTACACCTCAGGCAGACATTTACAGCGACCGGCAGGAGTGGCAGAACGGACGGGTAAATTTCAACGTCAAGACTGCGGCCGGAGAACTGGGAGAGATCTCCATTGCACCTCCTGGTCTTCACAATGTCTACAATGCCCTGGCTGCGGTGGGGGTTGGTCTCGAACTGGAGATTGATTTCGAACGCATCCGCCAGGGGCTTAACAGCTACAGTGGTGTTCAGCGGCGCATGCAGGAAAAGGGCGTGGTTGCCGGAATCACCGTGCTGGACGACTACGGGCACCATCCCACGGAGATTATTGCTACCCTCACGGCTATTCACAAGGCCTGGCCGGAGAAACGGCTGGTGGTCCTCTTTCAGCCTCATCGCTACAGTCGGACGAAGGCGTTGATGAAGGAGTTTCAGGTCTGTTTTCACCTTGCTGAACTGTTGGTCCTCACTGATATCTACGCCGCCTCAGAGAAGCCGATAGAGGGCGTAACCAGTGAAGCTTTCGTCGACGCACTGCGTAGTCACGGTCAGCGTAACGTCTTTTATCTGGGTGGAGTTGATACCCTTGCCGAGCGCCTGCGTCCTGAACTGAGGGCGGGGGATCTGGTCCTTACTCTTGGTGCGGGAAATATTGTTCGCGCAGGGGAGCAGCTGCTGGAAATGCTGAAGGGGGAAGAGTGAGATTTGATGACGCCATGAAAGAACGCCTGCAGCTGGGGCTCAAGGCCGAGGTGTATTATGATATCCCTCTGCGGGAGTGGACCAGTTTCCGTATCGGTGGGCCTGCTGCAGCGATTGCCACGGTGGAAGATCGTGCTGATGTGATCTGGCTGCTTAATTTCTGTGCGGAGGAAAATCTGCCGTGGTGCTGGATCGGCAGAGGTTCCAATATGCTGGTAGCCGACGAGGGATTTCCCGGGATCATATTTTCGTCTGGCAAGGTTTTTGAAAAGGCTGCTTTTCTGACAAATTCCACAGGCCACGGGGGGAGTAAAAAGTTGCTTTCCGCAGGAGCCGGGATTTCTTTGGCAAGACTCTCTCTCTTTTGCTCGGAGAACGGAGCTTCTGGTCTGGAATTTGTTTCGGGCATCCCCGGAAGCCTGGGTGGAGCAGTCGTGATGAATGCCGGTGCCTTTGGCGGTGAGATGGCCGGAGTTGTGAGCCGGGTGGAGTTGATCTCTCGCAAAGGGATATTCTTTGCAGAGGGCAGCCAGCTCGATTTTGACTACCGGACATGGCCCTGGTATCAAGGTTTCGCTAATGAAGCGGTGGTCGTTGGGGTAGAGATGACGCTGACGGCAAAGGATCCTGAGACAGTACGGGAGCGTTGCCGGGAGTTAGTCGCCCTGCGCAGGGGAGCACAAAAAGTTTCTGATCCCGGTGCCGGTTCTTTCTTTAAGAATCCGCCGCAGAAGAGTGCGGGACGGCTGATTGATTCCTGTGGGCTCAAAGGTCTGCGTATCGGAGATGCGATGGTGGCGAAGGAGCATGCCAATTTCCTGGTTAATGTTGGCAATGCAAGTGCTGCCGATATGATCAAGCTGATGAAAATTGTACAGGAAAAGGTCTTTGCGGAACTGGGAGTTCGACTTGAGCCGGAAGTGCGTATCATTGGAGGAGGGTGTGAACTATGATCCGCCGAAAAAAAATATCACTGCTGAAATCGATTCTGCTCCGCAGGAAGGGAAAAGGATTGCTGCGTTACGGGGATGTGAAGGTTCGTCGACCGGTGGCCTCAACGCAGACAGGTGTTGCCCGACAGAGTCGGGGGCGAAAGACCTGTGATCTTCTGCTCAGGGCTTTTTCCGGGCGTCAACGGAGTAAGAAAGAGATCAATCACGGCTTCAGGTCTGGGCGGATGGCGGTTACCCGGCATTCGAATTATCGTCTGCGTCTTGCTGGAATGGCGCTGGTTGGTGTGTGTGCGATATCCCTGGGAGGCTGGGGGGCGACGGCGCTTTATGACAAGGGACGGGGGGTAATATCCCGGCTGCTGGTGATTGAGGATGTGGATATAAAAGGGGCATATGTTGTGCCGCGCAGCAGGGTTCTGGAAGCACTGCAGGTGATTCGTCACAGAACCGGCATGTTTGATGTCGATATTGCTCAGCTCGAAACGAGACTCGAGGCGCTGCCCTGGGTGCGTCGGGCAGAGGTCTCGCGGGACTATCCCTCTACTTTGTCGGTAAAACTGCAGGAGGAGAGTGCTGTGGCTCTGCTCCTTAAAAAGAATGGTGGAGAAAAAGGGCTGTTCTATATAAATCATTACGGGAAGGATTTTCAGCCGGTGGCTGTGGGCGGCAGGATTGATTACCCCGTGATTACCGGGTTGAATTTGGTACATGATAAGAAGGTCCGCCAGAAAAGCTGGGGGGATGTAATGGCTTTTCTCGAAAAGCTGGGGCAGAATAATCCGCACCTGCCGGCTCATTCTCTCTCTGAAATTCATATCACTGAAGATGGCAGGATTGTACTCTACCTGGTAGAATATCCGTTTCCCATTTATTTCGGTCACGGCGATGTAAACCGCAAGTACGCCCGCCTGATCAAGGTGCTCAAGCCTTTGTATGAGTTGGAGAATGGACAGAAGCAGATAGAAGAAATAGAATATATTCAGATGGAATATCTGGAAGATAAAATTCTTGTGACAACACTCGACTCAAAACAGGCTGGAAGATAATGTCTAACGATCTGGAAATCAGTATTAACGGAGACTCGCCCAGCAACCCGGGCAAAGGGAATCAACCTGAGAAAGACGATAACGTGAAGAGCGTTCCGATTGAGGTGGAACACTCCGACGATGATGCACAGGAGTATGGTGACCTTGTGGTTGGCCTCGATATCGGCAGCACCAAAATTTGCTGCGTTGTCGGAGAGTTTCATGGCGAAGAAATTGAAGTTCTTGGCGTTGGAATTGCCCCCTCTCACGGTTTGCGCAAGGGTATTGTCGTCAATATCGAATCGACTGTCGAGTCTATCCGCGAGGCGGTTCGTATTGCCGAGGAAGATTCCGGGTATGAACTGAACGGAATTGAGGTTTATGTCGGTATCGCCGGCAACCATATTCGCGGCTTCAACAGTCCGGGGATAATTGGGGTTAACCGCGAGATTCGTCCTTCAGATATGATTGCGGTTATTGATGCAGCCAAAATGGTGAAAATTCCGGAAAATCAACAGATTCTCCACGTCCTTCCCCAGGAATTCATGGTGGATGAGCAGGTGGGCATTCAGAATCCCGTGGGAATGACGGGGGTGCGCCTTGCCACGAACGTTCATATCGTTACGGCGGATGTCGCGGCTGTGCACAATCTTGTTACCTGCTGTCGACAGGCAGGACTGGAGGTTGCGGAACTGGTGCTGGAGTCCATAGCCTCCTCAAGTGCGGTGGTGAGCAGCGATGAGATGGAGATGGGGGTTGCACTGATTGATATCGGTGGGGGGACCACCGATCTCGCTGTGCTTAAAGGTGGCAGCATTCGTCACACCGCTCAGGTGAGCCTGGGTGGCTGCAATCTGACCAGCGACATAGCTGTTTGTCTGCACACTCCCATTCAGGATGCGGAAAATCTTAAAGAATTGTATGGCGGTGCTATTTCCTCAGTGGTGAAACCTTCCCATGTGGTTCCGGTGCCGATGGTTGGTGAGCAGGACCCGAAACAGGTTACGCAGAAGATGCTGGTAGAAATTCTTGAGGCAAGAGCCAAAGAGATCCTTGATATTATGAAAAATGAGCTTGAGGAATCAGGTTACCAGCAGAAAATCAACGGCGGCATTATCCTGACGGGAGGTACGGCGTTGTTGCATAATATTGACAGGCTGGCAGAGCAGATTTACTCGCTGCCGGTGCGTATCGGCGTACCTGTCGGCCTGACGGGAAGGAGCGAAATGCTCAACGATCCGCGATGTACCACGGCAGCAGGACTGCTGATCTATGCAAAAAAAAGACGGAATGAGGTTGCGCGGCCGGAAGGAGGGCTGTTTGAACGAATTAAAGAGTGGTTCCGTAGTATTCTTTGACAGTGTTTCTTCTTTCAGCAACTGTACGCAAATGATATAATTAGAAAAAAAGATAGTAAAAAATGTCCGATGAAGCATTCTTCGCCTCCGGCATGGGGGTGGCGTGCGGGGGAATAATACCAGGGGGAAATATATGTCATTTTCAAATATTCAGATCAGAAATATAACGCCGGCGACACGGTTGAAGGGTGATGATGTGGGGGGAAACGCTTTTCGGGCAGTTGAGCCTAAAGAGGTGGCTGTGGCTACTGTGAAGGTTATCGGCGTCGGTGGTGGTGGTGGAAATGCCATTAATACAATGGTCAGGGACAAGATCGCAGGCGTCTCCTTCATCGCGGCCAATACTGACAAGCAGGCGCTGGATCGCTCTTGTGCTGATATCCTGCTGGCCATAGGCGGAAAAGAGACGAGAGGCCTTGGTGCTGGCGCGGATCCAGAAAAGGGTCGCAATGCGGCTTTGGAGTCCGAGGATGATATTAGAGCGGTTCTGGAAGGCAGTGAGATGGTATTTATCACTGCGGGACTCGGTGGTGGCACGGGAACGGGAGCAGCCCCTGTCGTCGCAAGAATAAGTAAAGAACTTGGCGCATTGACGGTGGCGGTTGTTACCAAACCGTTCGGTTTTGAAGGTCAGAAACGGATGAGAAATGCCGAAAAGGGCTGGGCGGAACTGAAGGAGAACGCCGATACCATCATTACTGTACCGAATGATCGTCTGCTTGCTGATATGGAATCCAACGCCAAACTCGGTGACATGCTGGCCAAGGCGGATCATGTTCTCTATCAGGCAGTGAAAGGGATTAGTGACCTTATAAACTCTCCCGGACTTATCAATGCCGACTTTGCCGATCTGCGGACTGTCATGCGGGAGAAAGGCCCTGCTGTCATGGGTACTGGTGAGGCGAGTGGTGAAGATCGGGCTGTCAAGGCGGCAAGTATGGCCATCGATAATCAGCTTCTTGAAGATGCTGGTATTGATGGTGCCAAGGGTGTTCTGATAAACGTTTCTGCAGCGGAAGAGACCTTCGGCATGCGTGAGTTGAACCTCGCCGCTTCTTTGGTGGCGGCCAAGGTTGATGAGGATGCCACCATTATTACCGGTGCGCTGTATGATAACTCTCTTGGAGATGTCATGCGGGTGACTGTTGTAGCCACCGGTATTGGTGACAGAATGGAGCCGATGGAGCCTGTGACGATTACACAGGCCCGGCCTAATGTCAGTGGTGGTATTAACCTGGTGGAACATCCGGTTCCTGCAAAACCCACCCTGGCACCTGCCAATCCGCGCAACCGGAAGGGACTTTTCGCTACGGGCGGGGCAGGAAGGAAAAAGAATCTCGGGTCCTCGAATCCTCCTTCCAAATCTGCAAGAGATGACAACTGGAACAACAGTGAGGAGCTTGAAACCCCCCCTTTTCTCCGGCGGAGAGCAAACTGACGGGTCCCTTGAAACACCTTGTATTTCGTTTATATTCGAGCCTCAGAAGGAAATTTACCGCCGACAGATGATTGATATCGGAGTCTCTCCCTTACCTCGACGTCTCGTTCCTCGCTTTGTCGGAGGATAAATTTTTGACTGTAACGAAGAAGATGGGCGAAAGACTGGTTATTCGATGTTCCCTGATGCAGGAGGCTCTTCCGCCGGACGTATCCCTGAAGGTCCGCAATTTTTTTGAATTGCGGACCTTCTCTGTTTTCTAAAGGGTACCTTGAGACCGCTGGTATTTCGTTCATATTCGAGGCACATGAGGACGGGGAAAGAGAACCTCTCTTCCTTGTTTCGTGAAATACGCGAACCATGCGAAAGAAAAAGTACATTCTATATAAAAGAGGGAAGACAGGAATGTTTGCCTGGAATTTATTTTTTATGTGCATAACATGCTGAAATTACTTCTATATCTTTAAATTTCGCGGTAAAATTCTTTGTCTTTTCCCATAACTTTTTGTGAAGTGAGATTTATCGCAGGTATAACTTTGCTCTCGGAGTCCAGCGCTTACCTCCAGGGATAAATTTTTGACTGTAACAAAGAAGATGGGCGATTATTCAAGGTCCCCTGAAAGGTGTTCTATGAAAGAGACGTCTCCCAATCCTCAACTTCCTGTTTTTCCTCCGAAAAAAGAGCCCGAGGAATCTGAGCTTGGCTCTTTTAAACTGGTCAAATATTTTTCCTTTACCAGTCTGGGCGTTATTCTTGCGTGTGCTGTCCTGCTCTCCTGGCTTATCTCAGACAATGCCCGCACCGTGATGCTGCAGCAGAATGAGGAAAACTCCCGCCTGCTTGCTGAGAACATCAATCAGCAGGTCTTTCGTCGCTTTGTACTTCCTGCTCTCATTCGTTTCGGCGACATTTCCCTGCGCAATCCGGAACAGGCGGAGATGCTCGATTCTGTTATTCAAAGTACCATTCAGGGATTGAAAATTGAATCCGTCAGTATTTATGACTCCGGCATGAATATCATCTCCTATTCCACGGAAAAGGTGAGGGTGGGAAAAAAGGATGCGGGCGGAGAAGAGTACTACTCCGCGCTCTCAGGGGAACCAGCCTCAACGCTTATCTATACAGGCTCTATTCTCAGTCTGTTGCATATCACGGGAGAGGTCAGCTGTGTGCTCAACACCTTTATCCCATTCCACCAGCTCGTTCGTGATGGGGTCGAAGGGACGAATATCATGGGGGTTATTGAGATTCAAAAAGATCTTACCTCAAGCTATGCCCATATTATCCGTTTCCAGGGTCGCATTATCAGTGTCTCACTGTTCCTTATGGGGGGGCTTTTTCTGGTGCTGCGCAGTATTGTCTCCCGTGCCGGGGATAAACTGGAAAAACGTGCTGAAGAACGCCAGAAACTCAAAGAAAAATTGGATCAGGCCGAGCGGCTTGCTCACCTTGGTACCATGATTGCTATTGTCAGCCATGAATTGAAAAGCCCCCTTGGCATTGTTCACAGTACGGCGGAAATTCTTGAAAAAAGGATGAAAAAAATTGCTCCTGGAAGTGAGGACCTGGCCGCGATTGTCGTCAAGGAGACGGAGCGCCTGAATAATATCGTTCTCGAATTCCTCGACTTTGCCCGGCCTCAAGATATGCGTATTGAAAACGGGGATCTCAACATTACCCTGCGCAAGGTGTTGGAGTTTCTTCAGCCAGAATTGAAGAAAAAAGGCATCTCATTGATTACCAACCTTGATCCGGCACTGCCTTTGTTGAGGTTTGATACGGATATGATGTATCGGGCGGTACTCAATATCATGGTGAACGCGGTGCAGTCAATGCCTGGCAGGGGAGACCTGATGGTTACCACCTGGAGGGAAGGGGACAAGGTGGAACTCTCGGTGGCTGATACGGGAGAGGGGATGTCGGAGGAGGTTCGGAATAAAATTTTTCAACCTTTTTACACAAAAAAGAGGAAGGGTACCGGTCTCGGTCTAGCCATTGTCGGTGGAATTTTAGAGAGACATGGCGCTGAATTTCGCGTGGAAAGCACGGAAGGGAAGGGGACAACCTTTGTTATTTCTCTGCCGATAAATTTGGCGTTGGTTGAATCTTCCATTGCATAGTTTCGTTCATATGTGTAATAATTAAAAATTAATTTTTCCATACGCTACGATGAGAAGGCCACTATGAGCAAAAACAGTTTGTGGTATGAAATGGCGGATGACAGAAGAACCGTTTTTTGTTTAATAATGAATTAAAAAAGTGATGCAGATTATAGTGATTGCTATCGGTATTGGTAGTGCTAGTATAGTGTTACTGCCTTTTTTGGCTGATTTTTTTCCCCCGTCAGAACAGGGGAACTTCGACTGTGGCAAATTGTGTGTGTTGCTGTCCGGTTGAGAAAGAGGTACAGCGTTTTCGTGAACGAAGAATGTATTCCTTACTTATTAACTAACAAAAAGAAGGAGTTTCACTATGGGTTTGAAAGTGGTTATTGTCGGTGCAGTTGCTGCGGGGCCGAAAGCGGCTTGTCACATTATGCGTCTCCTGCCCGATGCAGAAATAACTATGGTAGATGAGGATTCTTTGATCTCTTACGGTGGTTGCGGTATCCCCTATTTTGTAGCGGGAGATGTTGCAGATGAAAAAGAACTTCGTTCCACCAGCTTCCACATGGTAAGAGATATTGATTTCTTTGAGAAGGCCAAAGGAATCAAAACGATGACTGAGACCAGTGCTTTGTCTATTGATCGGAAAAACAAGACCGTTCGTGTCAAAAGCCTCAAGACTGGTGAAGAATCTGATCTTGCTTACGACAAGTTGCTGCTCGCTACCGGAAGCAGACCGTTCAAGCTTCCTATTCCGGGTATTGATGCTGAAAACGTTTTCGCTATCAGCACCCTGACTTCCGGGATTAAGGTTAAAGATCTGCTGATTGCCAATAAAGTTGGAACCGCCGTTGTTATCGGTGGTGGCGCAATTGGTGTTGAAATGGCTGAGGCTTTCAGCGATCTGTGGGGAGTAGAGACCACCCTTATTGAGTTTGCTCCACACCTCTTCCCCGGTGCAGTTGATGAGCCCTGTGGAAACATCATGGCAGACTGTCTGCGCAGAAATGGCGTTGATGTCTATGTCAATGAAGGTGCTCAAGAAATTATCTGTAAAGATGGCAAAGCAGTTGCTGTTAAAACCAACAACAGAGAGATTCCCTGTGACCTGGTCATCGCCGCAACAGGTGTTCGCGTAAGAAACGAACTGGCAGTTGCTGCCGGGCTTCAGGTTGGTCTGCGTGGTGGTATCACTGTCAACAGCCGGATGCAGACTTCTGATCCGAATATCTACGCTGCAGGTGACTGTTCAGAAATCGTCCACATGGTTTCCGGGGAGCGTATGACCATACCTCTTGGTTCTCTTGCCAACCGTGAAGGTCGTGTTGCCGGTACCAATATCGCAGGTAAAAATGCTCATTTTAAAGGCGCTGTCGGAAGCTTTATTGTCAAGGCTTATGACACCGCAATGGGTTCTGCGGGCTTGACCATGCGGGCAGCCCGTATGGCAGGATTCGATCCGGCGTGTGTATGGATTTCAACTGGTGACCGCGCTCACTTCTTCCCCACTCATGCGGCTCTTTATCTGTGTCTTGTCTATGATAAGAGAACCAGAAAAGTTCTGGGTATCCAGGGAACAGGTCCTGGCGACAGCGACTCTCTGAGTGTAAGACTTGATACCGCCATGGCCTTTATGACTCAAGGCGGGGTTGGTGATGGTGCAAGGGTCGAAGACCTCTGCAACGCTGAAACTGCTTATGCACCTCCATTCAGCTCCGCAATTGATGCTATAAACAACCTGGCTTTTACTGCAGAGAATCAAATGAATGGCTATCTGACGATGATGGATCCCATGGAATTCATCAAAATGGCAGAAGCAGGATTCCCGGACCCGGACACTGTTATTGTCGATGTTCGGACATGGGTAGAGGTTGAACCTTTTGTCGAAAAATATGGTAAAGACAAATGGATCTACTTCCCTTATGCAACTTCACGTGAGAATAGTCTGGATGTTTTGCCGAAAGACAAAAATATCCTGCTGTTCTGCAGTAGTGGTGGCCGTGCTTATGAAGTTATTCGGGTTCTTGCTCCTGCGGGATTCAACAATATCCGCTTCGTTCCCGGTGGTCATGCATTCATGAGTAAACTCTCTAGAAAATGGCTGCCTGAATCTCAGCAGTAATCTAAGAGATACAGGCTGCTTGCAGACTGAGAAGGGGCAAAACAGAGTAATCTGTTTTGCCCCTTCTTCTATTTGTGTAGATCATTTAATGACCACTCAACAGCTTTTGCTGCCGGGGCCACCTTTATTCTCTCACAACAAAGCCCTTTACCTGTAAAAAAGCGTGGTGCAGCACTTGGTCTGGCATGAAAAAAATACAGGAAAACGGACGGATACTCTGTCCGTAAAAGAAGAAAAACTGTTTATTTGAAGAGGGCAGGGATTTGCTGGAATTCCTGCCCGACGTCTCTGGGGCGGTGGGCATCTGAGCCCATAACGAATTCCAGTCCAAGTGCCCTGGCTTTGAGAAGGATGGGGAGGGCTGGGAATTGTTCACCGCGCAGCGGAAAGCCCGAGGTGTTGATCTCCAGCTTCATTCCTTTTTCTTTCATGAGACGCAGTAATAAATCAATTTGTTTCAGGTGCCGGCTGGTGAGGCTCCACCCTTTGATATGGCGCATGGCACCGTCGAGATGGCAGAGTTTTGTAGCGGGAAGGTACTCCACCGCCTCCTCAAGGGCATTGAGGTAACGAGAGAAAATATCCTCCGTACCGAGATCGATGATCAGTTGCTGGTCCTCTTCACTGCGGCTGAAGAGGTTAAGATGATTATTGCGTCCAGGAATTTTTAAAAAATGGCAGGAGATTCCAATTTCCGCCCAGTTACGAGCCATAATTTTTTCACGTAACTGCTGACGCTGCTCAAAATTCCAGCCGCATTCTACGCCCAGACCAATCTTAAGCCTGTTGGCATAAAGGTTCTGCAGCCGGAGACCTTCAGCAAAATAAGTGTCAAAGAGTTCATCGGTGAGCCATGTCCTCTTTGTCCAGTGGATATCTGCTTCGAGATGTTCAAGGAAGGTGATGCTGGTAATCCCGGAGGAGAGGGCGGACTGGATATACTCTTCCATGCTCCCCTCAGCGTGATTGCAGAACGGAGTATGGACGTGCCCGTCAGAGGTGAAGTTAATATCTGGAGGGGTTAGATCAGGCATTACCCCTTGGAAAAAAGTGGAGGGTTCCGTCTATGCCAGACATGTCACAGTAATGACCCTGGTCCAGTTCAAAGTCGAGAAAATCCTGCATGCCGTCAACATCAAGGGCAAGGTCGGGGCCATCTGCCAGGTGGTAGACTACGGTTTCTACTTCAGTTAAATCTATGGGGTGGGTGAACATTTTTGTGTCAATCCTCTCTTTGTGCTGTGAAGAAGAGTATTTCAATACTCTGCTGAACAAAATATACCTCGCTGTATACGGTTATTTTACATAAACTTCAATCTTATTCCGTTTGATAGAGCGGAAAAAGCAGTAAATATATGGTTCCTGTTTTCGTTTCTGCGGGAACCTGAATCTGCTTTCATGCAGGGGAAAATCTGTGAATTTAGTTTACTATTAGAGCTCTCCCCATTAAAATAAACCTCTCGTGTGAAAAAATGGCTCAATATTTATTGAGCCTCAGCATATTAATTTTGACTAAGGTGATGTATGAGTGATGAAAAAAGCGGGAAAGAAAAGAGCATTTTTGGATCGGTGAAGAACCCTTCTGCAGTGGAGCCCAGAAAACTGACCCTCGACAGCATGATAAAATTTCGTTGTCACCCCGGCGTAAGCTGTTTCACCGCCTGTTGCGGGGGAATCAAGATAGTCCTTACTCCCTATGATATTCTCTGCCTCAGTCGGCGTCTGGAACTTGAGCCTGCCGAGTTTGTTCAGCTTTATACGGAACCCACCTGGCTGGAGAAGACGGATATGCCGGGGGTAATTATTAAAATGGGGAAGGAGGATGACAGGTGCCCCTTTGTAACCCCCGAAGGGTGTACTGTCTATACGGATCGCCCTACCGCCTGCCGTTACTATCCTGTGGGAATGGCGGATTTTCACGAGGGGGGCAGCAGGGACGCGGAAGGAAATGAGAACGTGGCGGTGGAGGATAAGTTCTTTTTCCTTGTGAAAGAATCACACTGCAAGGGCTTCGAAGAAGATAAAGAATGGACCGTAAGGGAGTGGCGCGCTGATCAGGGAGTGGATGTTCGCGACGAAATGAATAAAGGCTGGTTGAGACTTGTCATGCGGCGTAAATCTTTCGGCCATCAGGCGAGCCTTTCAGAGCAGGCCAAACGTATGTTTTTCATGGCCTCTACAGACCTGCATGCCTTCCGCCGTTTTATCTTTGAGAGTTCCTTTCTGGAGACCTACGAGCTTGACCCGCAGCGGATAGAACAGATCAAAACCGATGACGTGGCTTTGATGCTTTTCTCCTTCGAATATCTTGCTGCGACACTCTTTGGTGCCACAAAAATGGATATCCGTCCTGAGAAGCTCAAGGAAAAGGTGGAACAGTTGAAAAAACGTCAGGATGATCAGGTCCTGAAGTCGGTGTTAGACTATGAGGAGATGAAGGCTGATCGTGATAAGAAAAAGGTGGAATGAGTGCAATAAGGGTACCTTGAATAATCGCCCATCTTCTTCGTTACAGTCAAAAATCTATCCTCCGACAAAGCGAGGAACGAGACGTCGAGGTAAGCGTTAGACTTCGATATTAATCCTGGCTGTAATCAATTTTCTTCTGTGTCTCGAAGATGAGCGAAATACAGGATTATTCAAGGTCTCCATAAGTAGAAAGAAGAAGCACATAAAGGAAAAAGGGGGGCACCGGAATCGGTGCCCCCCTTTTTCCTTTATGAAAGAAGTTTTTAGGAAATTTTTAATAATTGATCTCTGCCCGGCTCTAAAAATTATTCCCGGGACCTTTTTTAAATTAGTTGGACGGCACCTGTGGAGAGATTGTAAAAGGTGGGGATAACTTTCACGGTTCCTTCCTCGACGAGGTCATGGATAATGGGTTCTGACTGGGCTATTTTTTCAGAGATCGCGCGGGCCAGTGCCTTTGAAGCGTTGTCCAGAAAATTTCCTGTCTCTACCTTCCTGGCAACTTTCAAGGCAGCGTCAATGGGTGGGATAAGAGTTGCAATGTGTCCGCCGAGGCGAGAGCCGCTGGCTACTGCCGTGATCGCTCCACAGGAGCTGTGTCCCATGACCATTACCAGTCTGGACTGCAGATGGGTAACGGCATATTCAATGCTGCCGAGCATCTGATCGTTGATCAGGCCCCCGGCGACTCTCAAAACGAAAAGATCTCCAAGTCCGAGGTCAAAGATGTCCAGCGGGGGAACCCTTGAATCGGCACAGGTGAGAATGATTGCAAGTGGCTGCTGGCGTTCCGCATGCAGTTCGCGAGCTTCGCCGCAGTGGTCTTTGTGGTTGAGTTCGCAATGCATGAACCGCTGGTTTCCTTCAAGCAGAATTTCCAACGCTTCATCCGCAGTATAAATTTCTTCTCGTACCATCGTTACCTCTCTTAGATCAATATGAAAAAGGAAGGTTGCAATATTGCAATGTCAGGAGATACAAAAAAAGGAATTGGTGAACATGTTCACCAATTCCTTTTATATAATGCCTTGACCTGATTAAAGCAAGTTTGGAACAAACCTGGTACCGACAGACCGCACGCAGCCTGTCGGTACTTTCCTTTTATTTAGGTTCCAGAGCGCTCGCAAGACTGGTAAGGAATGCCCAGCGGTTCACAACGTCCTGTTGTGCTTCAGCCATCAGCTTATTGGCATTATCCGGATTCATCCGTTTGAGTGAGCGGTAGCGGTTTTCTGCCATGGCATACTCTTCGAATGGAATGGATGGAGCTTTAGAGTCGATAAGAAGCGGGTTTTTGCCCTCTGCAGCAAGCTGAGGATTGTAGCGATAGAGCGGCCAGTGACCGCAGGCAACTGCCTTTTGCTGCTGATGCAGACCGTGGGCCATGTTGATCCCGTGGTTGATGCAGTGTGCGTAGGCAATGACCAGTGACGGACCATCGTATGCTTCTGCCTCTTTGATGGTTTTCACAGCGTGTGCCGGGTTGGCTCCAATGCTGATCTGGCCAACATAGATGTTGCCATAGGTTGCGAAGATCATACCCATGTTTTTCTTCGGCATTTTCTTCCCGCCGGCAGCAAACTGCGCCGTGGCGGCACGCGGGGTCGATTTAGACATCTGACCACCGGTGTTGGAGTATACCTCGGTGTCCAGTACGAGGATGTTCATGTCTTCTCCTGAGGCGAGAACATGGTCAACTCCGCCGTAACCGATATCGTAGGCCCAGCCGTCACCACCGAAGCTCCATACAGACTTGCGAACGAGGTAGTCAGCAACATAGAAAAGTCGTTTGGCGAGAACATCGCTGCTCTTTTCAAGGATCGCTTTCAGTTCAGCAACACGACCACGTTGAGCCTCAATCCCAGTCTGTTCTTTCTGATCAGCGTTGAGAAGGGATTCTGCGAGAGCCTTGTCAATAATACCTGCATCGGCAGTCTTGTTAATAAGTTCAACTGCTTGTGCACCAAGTTTTTTCACGGTGGTGCGCATCCCGGAACCAAATTCGGCGGCATCCTCAAAGAGGGAGTTAGACCATGCCGGTCCGCGTCCGTCGGCGCGCTTGGTGTAGGGAGTGGTCGGCAGGTTGCCGCCGTAGATAGAAGAGCAACCGGTTGCATTGCCGATCAGCAGGTGGTCTCCGAAGAGCTGGGTAATCAGCTTGATGTAGGGAGTCTCGCCACAGCCGGCACAGGCACCGGAGAATTCAAAGAGCGGCCGCATGAGCATGGCGCCTTTGACAGTGCTGAGGTTGACGTCTGCAGGATCAACTTCCGGTTTGCTGAGGAAATATTTTACGTTGGGAATCTGTTGCTCTTTCAATTCTTCCGTGTTGGGAATCATTTCAAGGGCTTTTGTTTTCGCCGGGCAGGCGTCAAAACAGAGAGTACATCCACAGCAGTCCTGAGTGAAGATCTGAATAGCAAACTTCTTGCCCTTGAACTGTTTGCCAATGGCATCTTTGGTTTTAAAAGATGCCGGTGCATCAGAGGTGTCATCCATGATTTTGAGACGTATTGCAGCATGGGGACAGACCAGTGCACATTGACCACACTGGATGCAGTTGTCCTCAATCCAGTTCGGAACGGTGACTGCGATGTTACGTTTTTCATACTGAGTGGTGCCTGTTGGCCAGGTACCATCGTCCGGCATTTCAGAAACCTTGATGGTATCGCCTTTGCCTTCGATCATTTTTGCAGTGACGTTTTTAACAAACTCAGGGGCATCCTCAGGCACGGTGGGAGGCAGTGGCTCGCCATCGGTGGCGGTGCCGAGAGCTACTTCAACAATAGCGTTGATGGCACCATCAACAGCACCGTAGTTCATCTGCACAACTTCATCACCTTTCTTGCTGTAGGTTTTCTTGATAGCATTTTTGATAGAGGTGATGGCTTCTTCTTTCGTGAGGATTCCCGAAATCATGAAGAAAGCGGTTTGCATGATCATGTTGATGCGCGCACCAAGGCCAAGTGCTATACCGAGTTTGAGTGCATCAATGATGTAGAATTTGGCTTTCTTGTCGATCAATTGTTTCTGCACGGGACCGGGCATCTGTGCCCAGACGCTGTCTTTATCGAAGCTGGAGGTCAGCAGGAAGGTTCCGCCATCAACAAGATGGCTGAGCATATCCACGTTCTTGAGGAACGTAAAGTTATGGCAGGCAACGAACTGTGCGTTCTGGATAAGGTACGGTGCAACAATGGGGTTCTTTCCGAAACGCAGATGACTGGTGGTAACCGAACCAGACTTTTTGGAGTCGTAGACAAAATAGCCCTGAGCTGAGTTGTCAGTTTCTGTACCAATAATTTTAATGGTGTTCTTATTGGCGCCGACAGTTCCGTCGGAACCGAGACCGAAGAACATCGCACCGTAAACACCTTTAGAATCGATGTTGAATTTCACATCATAATCAAGGCTGTTATGGGTGACATCATCATTTACACCAACCGCATATTTGTTCATCGGTTTGGCTGCATTCATGTTGTCATATACAGCTTTAACCATGGCGGGAGTAAATTCTGCTGAACCAAGGCCATAGCGACCGGAGAGAACAACCGGCGTTTCCATTTCACCGTCTGCTACAGCTTCGGCAATGGCGGCGCGAACATCAAGATAAAGCGGCTCACCAGCACCACCTGGTTCTTTGGTGCGGTCGAGAACGGTAATTTTCTTCACGCTCTTTGGCAGTGCGGCAACCATCGCTTTACAGTCAAAGGGGCGGAAAAGGCGGACAATAACCAGACCAATCTTCTCACCCTGGGTGGCCAGATAATCAAGGGTGGTGGCGATGGTTTCGCAGCCGGAAGCCATGGCGACGATGACGCGATCAGCATCGGGAGATCCATGGTAGTCAAAGAGGTGATACTGGCGGCCGGCGACTGTGGCAAATTTGTCCATGATATCCTGAACAATTTTCGGTGTCGCATTATAATATTTATTTACAGTCTCACGGCCAATGAAGTTGACATCGGGGTTCTGAGCGGTCCCGCGGATGAACGGGCGATCTGGAGTGAGTCCGCGTTTACGGTGTTCAAAGACCAGTTCCTCATTGATCATCTCTGCGATCTGATCCATGGAGAGTTGCTCGATCTTCTGAATCTCATGGGAGGTCCGGAAGCCGTCATAGAAATGAATGAATGGAATACGGGTTTCGAGAGTTGCCTCAGTTGCAACGAGAGCAAGGTCCTGTGCTTCCTGGACGTTTGTAGAGCCAAGCATTGCAAAGCCGGTTTGGCGTGCGGCATAGATATCACCATGGTCCCCAAAAATGGAAAGACCCTGGCAGGCAATAGCGCGGGCTGTAACGTGGAAAACCGTTGAGACGAGCTCTCCGGCGAGTTTGTACATATTAGGGATCATAAGAAGCAGACCCTGGGAAGCGGTAAATGTGGTGCAGATTGCCCCGGTGGTCAGTGAGCCATGGATGGCACCGGCAACCCCCGCTTCAGATTGCATCTGAGTAACAACGGGAACTGAACCCCATATATTCTCCACGCCAGCAGTAGACTTAATATCTGCTTCAGCAGCGAGGGGCGTAGAGGGGGTGATCGGATAGAGGGTGATGATCTCACTCGTGGCGTAAGCCACGTGGGTACAGGCCTGATTGCCGTCAATTGTTACCATCTTACGCGACATAATGTTCTCCTTTGTTCGCGAGATTAAAAGTCTTACCGGTGGATCCGGTAAGACTATACTACAGAACTGAAGACGAAAAAGAGCGCAAAGAAGCTGTCGTCGTCAGTCAAAACGATGAAAGTTTCCAAGATGGCAGAGCAGGACGTGAAATTTCCAGAAGCCTCTACATATAAAAAAGGCCACGGGCCTGAAAAGCGCTGTTAGAACCCATAACGAACCGGGCTCTGCGATCTTCACATCCGGATGATCCTGAATCCTCCCTTCGCAGAAAGCGAATCGGTCGATTCCAGGTCATCTGATTGCTCATTCTGCCAGCCACATGGTTAAACGCAATATTTGGAGAGTGTCGGGAATCAAAAAAAAGGTCTGGCCATTCCAGCCACTCGGTACGAGTCAGTCCATGAAAAAAGCCCCTTCAAACAGCAGGAAAATCCTATCAAAAGAGGATGCTCCACCAAGGTTGCGAGATTCATTATGACTGCTCGACAATTTCTTTGAGAAACGAGTATATGACATTTACTGTATGCTTGCAATGAATGAAATTGATACCAGGCAGTAATAAAACTGACAAAGAAATACGGTGATCGGGGAGCGGGGTTGTGAGAGGATGGAAAAATCAGTGAAGAACGTCCCTTCCTGCAGAATTGTGACTCTGTTTGAGATTGCAAAGATGAGGATAAAGAGAACATCGAATAATCGCCCATTTTCTTTGTTACAGTAAAAAAATTATCCTCCGACAAAGCGAGGACCGAGACGTCGAAATAAACGCTATACTCCGATATCAAGGTACCCTTATGCCTGATGAACGAAATACAAGCTGTTTCAAGATCCCCTGAAGCCAATGAATTCAATCAGTTGACAAATCTTTTTTCATCCTCTGCGCTGATGGCGACCGGTGGAATGACGAGGTTGAAAACCGCCCCCAGCTCGCGGATAGAAATCATGAAACTTGAAGGGAGAGGTGTTTCCCGTTCTTCTCTCAGGTAGCCGTTGCTCTTTGCCTTGAGCAGCAGGGCGGTGGAATTATTGCCCTCCTGGTGGTCACAGAGGGCCTGGACCCGCAGGGCATCAGTAATGTGTTGACAGAGCTCTGGCAGGTTACTGCTCAAAGAGAGTAATTCCTGCTCAATCTCGGGCCAGTGCTGCTGGCGGAAAAGAACAAATTTTTCACCCGGATTCAAGGCCCCGAATACTTCTCCGGTAATTGCTCCTGCAAGCAGGGCTGCTTCTGCAGAATCGCGCTCTTTATCCCGTGAGACGAGGAACTCTTTTGTCTCGCGGTAAAAAATCATCTGTACCAGTCCGATGCCTTCGCGGAGGATATTCAGCAACCGTGTTCCGTCGCTGTTCTGTGCTTCATCAATTCTTGCGGTCATTGTTCTGCCTGTTTCAGAGAATAAATTTCACAGCGGATGCCTGTTTCAACTGCTCAAATATAGTTACACGGACCTCTTCACTCGGAACTTCAACCACAGCCTTCATACTGTGATATTTTCCTGAACTGCTGCTTCGGGAGTGGTTGATCTCAGTCTTGTGGGGATGGCACGCTTCTTTGAGACAGTCTACCAGCAGAGCACAGTCCTCGCCAAACACCTTGTATTCCCAGATGCAGGGGTATTCAATCTCTGGTTGACCCTCAAGCGGGCAGCGATTTGTCAATATCATAGGTAATCCTCCTGTAGTTGAATCCCTCAAAAAATAAGATGCAGGAGAGGCTGCGTCAAGAACTGTTCACTGTCTTAATCCCTTTGCGTCTTGTCTGCTTTGACAGAAAACAGACTGCAGAACATTATTATAAGGGGACCTTAACTCACCAGTCTTTCGCCCATCTTCTTCGTTACAGTCAAAAATTTATCCTCAGAGGCAAGCGCTATACTTTGATATCAATCATGGTTGTAATAAATTTTCTTCTGTGCCTCGAATATGAAGGAAATACAAGCTGTTTCCCAGTCACCTCGGATTACGAGGAGGGCTGTGATCGGGGAAGGCTTTCTTTCAGGTGCATTACCCGTGACCACGCCTCCTCAATTCTACTGCGAAGGGCAGTATCGCTGCCTGCTCTCTTTGTCATCTCTTCCTCTATTTCATACAGTATATCAGGCTGGTAATTCAAGTTGTTGCCAATAATCAGCAGGTCCATCCCGGCCGCGATGCTGCGGCAGCACGCATCAACCAGGCCCCACTTCTTTGTAATACTCTTCATTTGCATATCATCACTGACTGCTGCTCCGGTCCAGCCGCATCTCTCCCGCAACAGGCGGTGAAGGATTTCAGGGCTGAGAGTTGCTGGCAGGGTGGCATCATACTGCCGGAGGCAGAGGTGTCCCACCATGATCATGTCAACCTTGTCTGCCTGCACGAGCCGATGAAAGGGGCTCAGCTCATCCTCGCTCCATGTCTCAGTGATGTCAACGAAACCCAGATGTGAATCAAGACGGGAGCTGCCATGGCCCGGGAAGTGCTTCAGGCTGGTGAGGACACCCTCCTTTCGGTGTTCTTCGATCCATGCCGAGCAGCACTTCGTCACCGCTTGAGAATCTGCAGAAAAGCTGCGTTCAATCAGTCCAATAATTGGATTTTCTTTGAAGACGTTTACATCTGTAACGGGGGCAAAATTTAGATTTATGCCAAGGTCCTTTAAGAGCCGGGCGGTCTGCCCCGCAGCAATGTGGATCGCAGCCGTGCCAGCTTCTCCCAGATGGGCTGCTGAGGGCGTTTCCTTGAAACCGCGTTCTTTACGAAAACGGCTCACCCGCCCGCCTTCCTGATCAACAGCAATAAAAAGAGGACCTGTGCCTGCCGCCGCTGCCGCTGTCTGCAGGGCGCCGGAGAGCCTGCGGACCTGTTCGGCGGAGCGAATGTTGTTATCGGGCTCTCGAGCTGCCAGGTTTTTGTCAAAAAGAATAACTCCGCCGAGTTTCAGTTCACGGATATCCCGCAGTATTGAGGGAGTGGGGACGGCGCCGGGGAAGCCGAGGAGAAAGAGCTGGCCAATTTTTTCTTTAAGGTTTGTCATTGTGTTTCTGTGTCACGGTATCACGTGTGATTTTTCAAAAAGTTATGGAAAAAGACAAAGAATTTTACCGTGAAGGACGCGGAGGAACAAACAGGATGATAAATTAATTCTATTGCAGAGACGCCTGTTGTGCTGGAGACATATGTTGTGGTAAAGACGCCAAATTGGTCGTCTTTACCCGGACCTTTTGCTTCCCTTCGTGTTCTTCGCGGTGAAAAAAAAATGTCTTGCCGCCTTTTGTTTTTCATGGGTTTTTGAGAAATTACATTTACCGCAGGCATTCCTTTGATATCGGAGTTTAGCGCTGATCTCGACGTCTCGTTCCTCGCTTTGTCGGAGGACAAATTTTTGACTGTAGACTGTAACAAAGAAGATGGTCGATTATTCAAGGTCCCCTTATGCCAGCATGATATGCAGGGGGATGATATGCAGAGCCTCATTCAGTTGTTCTGTCACGCCGAGAGACCACGAGATACTTTTTCTGGTATTGCCGGGCAGCGCATCAATTGCCTTCACGAGGCCCCCAATGTTGATGATCGGGTGCCGGGTGAAAACCGGTGGCAGACCCGAAGTCAGATTGCAGGCCAGACAACAGCCTGGGCGCCGATTGAGGCGAAGTTCCATGGTCAGTTCGGTTTCTGTTGCGGCCCGCCATGCAAGCTCAATATCGTAGGCACCTTCTGAGGCATCCCCGAAGAGGGCATCAAAAAACTCATTGCTTCGTTCGGCTGAAAAGAGACGGGCGAGTGTCTCCCTGTCAAACAGCTCTTTGAACATCTCCGCTGTATTTCCCATAATTTTCTGTTTCCTCGTCATTTGTGAATTCTTTTTGTCCCGCAAAAGGGGACAGCAGTGAAAGAAAATTGGCATTATAAAGGGCGGTCGTGTTTTGTCAACGCCGTTGCGTGGGGTCCCTCTGCTGTGGTAGAGTGGCGGCCATGAATAACGATCCCTTTGCTCCCATGCCTCCGCCCGTTTCCAGTCTCAATCTCGCAGATCTCAATGAGCCTCAGCGCGAGGCGGTCACCACCACCGAAGGACCTGTACTGGTCATTGCCGGTGCTGGAAGTGGTAAGACTCGAACCCTTGTCTATCGCGTTGCTCACCTGGTCAATCAGGGTGTCCCCCCGGAATCCCTTCTTCTGCTCACCTTCACCCGTAAGGCCAGTGAAGAGATGCTCTGGCGTGCAGGGCACCTCCTCGGCGGTGATTGCAGGCGGGTGGTTGGCGGAACCTTCCACAGTGTCGCCAATATGTTGCTGCGGCGATTTGGCCCGTCTCTCAGTTTCAGCTCCTCCTTTACCATTATTGACCGCGCTGATGCCGAGGGGATTGTCAATCTGCTGAAGTCCTCACTTGGTATCGGCAAGAAGGAAAAGCGTTTCCCAACAAAGCGGGCTGTTATCAATATGATAAGCGGATCCGTGAACAAGTCCGTTGACCTTGAGAGTCTGGTGGAGGAACAGTATGCTCACCTGCTTGATCATCTCGATGATCTTCTCTCCCTGGCGAAACATTACAAAGAGTTCAAGTTTGATCATGGCCTCATGGATTATGATGACCTGCTGGTCAACTGGAAGCGGTTGCTGGAGGAGTCTGAAGAAGTCCGGCAAAGGGTTTCAGAGCGTTTTTCCCATATTATGGTGGATGAGTATCAGGATACCAACCTGATTCAGGCCGATATCGTCCGGGGCATGGCGCTGAGCCACGACAATGTCATGGTGGTGGGAGATGACTCCCAGTCCATTTATTCCTTCCGTGGTGCCGATTTCTACAACATCATGCGCTTTCCCAAAATCTTTTCCGGGACGAAAATGATTAAGCTGGAGGAGAATTATCGCTCAACACAGCCTATTCTCTCCCTTACCAACAACATTATTGAGAAGGCGACAGAGAAATATACCAAATCGCTTTTCTCCCGTATCGAAGGTGACATAAAGCCAAAGGTTTATGCGGGGCGCGATGAGCGGGAAGAGGCTGGCTGGATTGTGAAGACAATACAGCAATTAGTGGGCGAAGGGGTGCCATGCCATGATATTGCCGTGCTCTTTCGTTCCGGATTTCATTCCTACAAACTGGAAATTGAACTGACCTCGGCGCAGTTTGAATATGAGAAAAGAGGCGGGTTGAAACTGACGGAGTCCGCCCATATCAAGGATATTATCGCTTTCCTGCGAGTGTTGGTAAACCGTGACGATACCCTCTCCTGGAACCGTATCCTGCTACAGCTCGAAGGGGTGGGGCCGACTACCGCACAGAAAATCACCGGCGCGGTTTCAACCTCAGAGGAGTGGTTGAAGACATTGCAGTCGTTGAAGCCGGGCAGCAAATGGGCTGCGAGCTGGAAGGAGCTGGTTAAACTTTTTGAGGATCTTACCTCGGGCGAACAACAGCCTGGTCGGCTGTATGAGATTGCAAGAGCATACTATCAGCCTGTTTTTGAGCGTCTTTATGCAGATGATTATCCCAAAAGGCAGAAAGATCTTGACCAGGTGAAAGCTCTGCTGGATGGCTACAGTGATCTGCAGAGTTTCATTGATGATACCACCCTCGACCCCCCGGAAGAGGGGAAGGGAGAGCAGGAGAGTGACCGGATTGTTCTCTCCACCATCCACTCTTCCAAGGGACTTGAGTTTGAGGCAGTGTTTGTTCTCGGCCTTGCCGAGGGGCGTTTCCCCCATGCCTCTGCCGGGTACGGTGAGCAACTTGAGGAGGAGCGTCGTCTGCTCTATGTGGCAGCAACCCGGGCAAAGAAGTATCTCTACCTCACCTATCCACGTCAGTTGATGACCCAGGATCGCCAGTGGCATCGTTCCGGCATGTCACCCTTTCTGGTGGAGATTTCTCCCGGTCTGTATGAGCGGGCAGACGGCATGGCTGTGCCGGAGGGGTTTCAGGCCGGGACGCCTCTCCGAGAGCGGGCCATGCCCCTGCGTACAAAGGGGGCGAAGCTGAAAAAGAGTGACCTTTCTATAGGGCAGCGGGTCAGCCATCCTTTCTTTGGTGAGGGGAGTGTGAAGATGCTCGGTGAGGGGAAATCAATTGAGGTCTCTTTTGATCGCCACGGACTGAAGACACTCCATCTTGATTACGCCCGTCTTACTCTGGTCTGATTGCCCATATAAGGTACCCATAAGAAACACATCAGAGTACCCATTAATTTATTCAGCTACCTACTATCAATTCTATGAATTATTCAGACGTTTGTGCATATCTTGATGCGCTGCAGATGCATAAGATTAAACTGGGTCTCGAGGCAATGCAGGCTTTCCTCGGGCGGGTCGGAAATCCGGAGGCGAAACTGCAGATTGTGCACCTTGCCGGGACCAACGGTAAGGGCACCGTCTGTGCCGCACTGCATGAGATTCTCACTCAGGCGCACTATAAGGTGGGCGTCTACACCTCTCCTCATCTGAGTTCCCCCCGGGAGCGTTTTCGTGTGGGACGCGATTTTATCAATGAAGAAGATTTCGCGCGTCTCGGCAGTCGCATTATTGCGGTGCTGGATGGAGAACAGATTACCTGGTTTGAATTTACCACTGCTCTCGCCTTCCTCTGGTTTGAGGAACAGGGGACAGATATCGTGATAATGGAGACCGGTATGGGGGGACGGCTGGATGCCACCAATGTCGCGAGACCGCTGGTTTCGGTAATTACCTCCATCAGTATGGATCACGAAGCCTGGCTCGGTGATACTCTGGCCGCTATTGCGGGAGAGAAAGCTGGTATCATCAAAGAGCGGGTGCCGGTAATCAGTGGCGCTGGGGGGGATGCTGCGGAGGTGATTGCCTCTGCAGCACAGGGGAAAAATGCACCGCTCTATCAGCTGCACCGGGATTTCGATTTTGTTTTTGTTGACAATGGCAGCTGGAGCTGGCAGGGGGCAGGGTTACCCGGGGAGCGGAGATACTTCGGTCTGCACTCGCAGAGTCCCAGCCTTGTTCAGCAGGAGAACGAATCTCTTGCTATCGCGGTGGTGCAGGTGCTGGAGTTGTACGGCTTTCGTGTCGCCGACAGGGATATTATCTCCGGCATTGCGGCGCTGAAGTGGCCGGGAAGGATGGAATTTTTTACTGTGGTTCGCAACGGACGTACACAGTCTTTTCTGCTTGATGGTGCCCACAATCCGGCAGGGGTGGAAAACCTTGCCGCAACTCTAACAGCGCATTTTCCGGGGAGACGACTTGCCCTGTGGGGAAGCATGGCGGACAAGGATATCGGCACGATGCTGCATTGCATTGCGCCGCTCTTTGACGAGATGGTGTTTACCCGCCCCCACGGGGAGCGGTCTGCAGAGCCGGAGGCGATCGTTGAATTCCTGTTGCCGGAAGATAAACTGCGGGCCCACTGCGAACGTGAACCTGCAGAGGCCCTTGAACGGGTCTGTGCTTCTGCCGGCAAAGATGATTTGATCGTTGTGGGGGGGTCGCTCTATCTGGTCGGGGCAGTCAGGCCACTGCTTGTGGGGGAACTTGTGTGAGTCGAAAACGGCGCAGGGAGAAACAGGTGGATTTCGGCTGGATGGATTTTGATGCCCCGGAGGAGCGGATAATCCGTGCCGAACGGGATAAAGCGCGCGCCCTGCGCAAGACGCGCTGGTGGCAGCAGAAGACGGCTGATGGGCGTTGTTCTTACTGTCATCGGGAGGTCGGGTTCGTCAACCTGACCATGGACCACGTTCTCCCCCTGTCGCGCGGTGGCCGTTCCACGAAGGAAAACATCGTTGCCTGCTGTGCGGAGTGCAATAAGCTGAAGCAGTCAATGATGCCCATTGAGTGGGATGAATATTGCGAACAGTTTCAAGATAAATAAAGGGTACCTGAAGTGTGAAGCTGCAGGTACCTCTTTGCGGTTTACCCCGTATGAGAGGATTATTTCTTTGGTGCTTTGACCAGACGGGGTGTCCAGAAAATTTGTCCCTGCTCGGCAAGTTCATCGCGGATCTCTCGCCCGCTGTATTCACGAACCTGGTCGAGATAGCCTGTGCGCATGGTCTTGATGCTTACGGTATCTTCGTCCTCAAGCTCTTCCTTCTGAATGACCTCAATGACATTCAGCGGGGTGACCCCGAGATAGAGCCAGTGTGACTGCCCCTGACGATAGATAACATGGGCTCCTTCAGGGTCTGTATGAATATTGAGTTTCACCGAGTATTGGGAGGCACAGCCGCTCGTCAGCATCGTCGCACAGAGGCCGGATGCGAGCAGCAGATTACGGATAAATGATTGTTTCATTGAGTCTCTCCTTACTCCTGTTCAAGTTCGACTTTTACATCAATGGGCTGGGCCAGTGCCTCTGCTCTGCTGTCGTGGCGGCGGTTGATCCAGAAAGAGGTGATGCGGTCAAGATAGCCAGGTTTCTGTAATTGAATGGTTACCTGTTCAGCTGTATCGGGTTTGCCGGGAAAAGAAATCTTTGCCGGAGTGACACCGAGGTGGCTGTTGTCCTTGAGATTGACGATTTCAGCCCCTTCGGGGGTGCTGTAAATATTGGCTGCACCATATTGTGTTCCGCCACATCCGGCAAGAAACAGCGCGGCCGTTGCAGGGATCAGCAGTTTTGCGATTTTGTTCATAATTTTCTCCTGAATAAATAAGAAAGTGTCCTTGAAAAATCAGCGCAGATGTTAGCCCGTTCTTGCTGAGAACGCAATATAATTAGGCTGTTTTTACGGGGGGTAAACGGCGTTCTTCTGCATCATTGTCCTCCAGTTTCCCCCTGGCTTGTTGTCCTTCATAAGGAAAAATATCAACGGGGACAAAATTAGCAACAGATATCAGGGTCCCTTGAAGAACCTTGTATTTTGTTCATATTCGAAGCAGAGAAGGGAATTTACCCCCCCAGGCATCACTTTAATATCGGAGTCTATGAGTCTGTCGGATTTAGACCTGTCTCCCCCATAGTGGCGTTATTTTTAAATAACAAATACTCCAGATATCAACTACATGCGTGTTCTCGCTTTTCTGAAAACGCCTCAATATAAAAAAGGAACTTATCATCCGACAGGTTCCTGGCGCTTACCTCGACGTCTCGTTCCTCGCTTTGTCGGAGGATAAATTTTTGACTGTAACGAAGAAAATGGGCAAAAGACTGGTTATTCGCTGTTCCCGGCAGTGGCATGCATCGCCTGTTCGACGAGGCGAGAACAGGCGAGCTGTGGTCCTCTGGTAATCCTGCAGGAGAGAACGCCATGCTGGTTGCGTTTCCTTTGCAAAAGGTGATTAACGGGGGGCGCGTAACGGCGAAACGTGCAGTGTCGGTGGTAAAGGAATACACGGTGATTGTGATGCCTTCGGAGAGAACAACTTTATGGCGGGTGTGAAGAGTTCCCTGAAATAAACAGCCCGGCGGAGGTGGAGTGCCGGGCTCAGACTGTACTGGAGGGCATTATCTGCTAATACAAAGACTCAGCATGTTTGCCATATTTAAATAAGTTGTAATTAAGAATAAGTTTAAACCACTTAATGGTCCACAGATCCCATCCCGCGCGTTCTTTCTTTTCCGCAGGGCGTTTTTCGTTCTCTTTATTTGTATCCAGTTCCATCATCTTTCTCCAGTTCCATGTGAGTGATTAAAATCCTCTGGAAAGTATAGCAGGATCAGTCAGAATTGCACAGAAAAACCATTTATGTCCCCTTCTCTGTTTCCCGATAAAAAATTGTGTCGCAGGCAGTTTTTGGCAACAGCTGGATAAAGGGTCTCTTGAATAATCGCCCATCTTCTTTGTTACAGTCAAAAATTTATCCCTGGAGGTAAGCGTTAGACTCCGATATCAAAGTGATACCCGCAGTGATTTCCCTCCTGGGCCTCGACTATGAACAAAATACAAGCTGTTTCAAGGTGTTCTGAATGCGTGGAAATCCCCGTCTTTTCAGGTCGGGGAGGATGTCAACTCAGCGTAAGCCAGATGCCAACCACTGCCAGCAATACTCCGGAGATGCGGTTGAGCAGGGTGCCACCTCCTTTTTTGCCGAGGAAGGAGCGCAGCTTGCGGCCCCCCGTTGCATAGAGGCAGAGACTGCAGAATTCAATAAAAAGAATAATGGAGACCAGTGACACTGTCTGTGACACAACGGGTCGGCTGCTGTCGATGAAGGGAGGCAGAAGAGAAACGAAGAAGGCCCATCCTTTGGGGTTGGAGATGGCGGTGACAAATCCCTGTGAGGCAAGGGAGAAACGGTCAACATTCTGTATCCCCTCAAGGTGTTCCGGCAGGGCCATGCGCCCGCGCTGACGGCAGAGCTGCAGTCCGAGGTAGATCAGCCATGCACCGCCTGCCAGTTTGAGAATGGAGAATATTGCCGGATAGCGCAACATGACCGTTGCCGCCCCGGCCAGTGAACAGACCGCGACGATCATTACCCCGGTCAATTCACCCCAGAACATCCAGAATGTACGGCGCAGGCCGACGGTCATGCCCAGGGTCAGGGCAAGGGTCATGCACATTCCCGGTGTCAGGGAAACAGCAATAAAGGTGGGGATGAAGAGGGTAAGCAGGGGGAGGCTTGGCATATCTCGGCTCAATCAAGAATCTGGTCCAGAAAGTCCCTCGTCCGTTTGTGGCGGGGATGATCAAAAAATTCCTGCGGGGGGGCCACTTCAAGAATTTCTCCCGCATCCATGAAGATCACCCGATGCGCCACATTACGGGCGAACCCCATCTCATGGCTGACCACCAGCATGGTCATACCGCTTTCCGCCAGTCTTATCATGACATCCAGAACCTCTTTTACCATCTCCGGATCAAGCGCTGAGGTTGGCTCGTCGAAAAGTATCATCTTTGGTTCCATGCAGAGACTGCGGGCAATGGCGACCCGCTGTTGTTGCCCACCGGAGAGCTGGCCTGGAAACTTGTGAGCCTGTTCCGCGATGTGCACTTTCTCAAGGTAGTGCATGGCCGTTGCCTCTGCTTCTTTCTTCGGTGTCTTACGGGTGTAGATGGGACCGAGAGTGAGATTGTCAAGAATTGAGAGGTGGGGGAAGAGATTGAAGTTCTGGAAGACCATGCCTACTTCCGTGCGCACCTGTTCAATATCTTTCATATTGTCGGTAAGCTCAATGCCATCAACCACGATGCGGCCGCTCTGGTGCTCCTCAAGGTGGTTGATGCAGCGGATCAGAGTGGATTTCCCCGAGCCGGACGGGCCGCAGATGACGAGCCGTTCGCCGGGACAGACGGAGAGATTAATCTCCTTGAGAACGTGAAACTCTCCATACCACTTGTTCAGGTCCTCAATCTTGATGATCGGTGTGTCGTTGTTGCAGGGAGGAAGGTTGATCATGGAGTGGCCTGAGCTGTAAGACCGAAGTTGCCGGTACAGGGCTGGAGATGATTGAAAAGATCCTCCGGTGGAAAATCAATGTGGGCAAAGAGTCTCCTCTCCAGGATGAAGCCGGTATCGAAATTGGCCCTGATGCGTTTGATGCGGTATGGGTCATCCATGCTGTAGCGCTCAAGAATATAGGCAAGGCGCTGATCAAGGGTGACCACTTCATGGTGATTGACCCGTTTATCGGAGTAGAAGACCAGTTCTTTTGCTCCGAAGACCCCGCGTCGATATCCCTCGTCGTCAAAATGCTTCAGCAGAACGTGCTCCTCAACAATTTCGGCCAGCTCCGGCCAGCTGTGCTGTCGACAGATCTCCATTCCCACAACGGCGTGCGATTTGTTGTTGTTGAGGCAGAGACTCTTGGCTATGTCGTGCATCAGTGCGCCGATTATCACAACCCTCTTCTCCGGCAGGTTCTCCGGGGGCAGGGCAGAGATAAGATTGTTGTAGAGTGTCTCCGCCACCCGGGTCACCATTATGGAGTGTTCCCGGATATTGGCGAGCATGGCGTATTGATCAAAGCACTGGAAACACTCTTTCAGTTCTGGCAGTTTCATCTCTGACTCAGTTCATGGACGGTATCAATCATTACCTTTGCCTGTTGTGGCGGAGTGAACTGATTGATACCGTGGCCGAGGTTGAAGATATGTCCCTTCGCCATTGCCGCATCCTGCAACAGCTTTGCTACCCGGGCGCGCAGTTTATCTTTTGGCAGCAGCAGGGCGAAGGGATCAAGATTGCCCTGGATGGCACAGTCACCGATACGGGCGATGGCGTCAGCGATGTTGATTCGCCAGTCGATGCCGATGACGTCTGCACCCGAACTGACAGAAAGTTCAAGCAGGGTGGAGCCGTTGTTGGCGAAATAGATTACCGGCACCTCTTTTCCCTCGGGGAAGTCGTCTGCTTTCAGGGCGGTAATGATTTGAGTTACATAGGGCAGAGCATATTCAGCAAAATCCACCGGGCCGAGGACTCCGGCCCAGGAATCAAACAGCTGCACGGCTTGAGCTCCTGCGCGTATCTGCTCTTTAAGGTAGAGAATGGTTGCTTCGGTGATCTTTTTCATCAAAGCATGATATACCTCGGGCCTGGTGAAGATGAGTTTCTTGGTCGCCCAGAAGCTTTTGGAGCTGCCACCCTCAATGAGATAGGTTGCGCAGGTGAAGGGTGCTCCGGCAAAGCCAATCAGCGGCACCTGCAGTTCCCGGCGCAGCAGACGGATGGTCTCCATGACAAAATCCATCTGTGTTGCCGGATCAGGAATCCGCAGTCTCTCCACGGCTTTACGGTCGCGGATGGTGTGCAGGAACACCGGTCCCTGGTTCTCATGAAATTCCAGCGGCACGCCCATCTGCTCCATGAGAATGAGGATGTCGGAGAAGAGAATGGCCGCATCTACACCGAGAATATCTACGGGTTGCAGGGTGGCCTCTACGCAGAGCTCGGAATTCTTGCAGAGTTCAAGGAAGGAAATATTTTTTCGAATTGCCTGATATTCCGGGAGATATCGTCCGGCCTGGCGCATCATCCAGACAGGGGTAAAACTGGTTGATTCACCCCGACAGGCGCGAAGGAAGGTATCATTCATGGCAGACCCTTGTGGTTGTTGTTTCATTTATTGCGCATTTTAAGCGGGACATAATTGCAGAATGGCTCCCCCGCAAGGAAGTCTCCGGTCATGGACCAGGCCCGCGCGCGACACCCGCCGCAGACATTGATATATTCACATTTACCGCAATTATCTTTGTAGCTCTTGAAATCGCGGAGCTGATTGAAGAGTTCCGAATCTTCCCAGATCTGTTTAAAGGGTATCTTAAAAATGTTGCCGGCAGACAGAGGAAAGTAGCTGCAGGGCTGCACCTCGCCGTCTACATCAATCAGGCAGATAAGCTGTCCGGCAAGGCATCCCTTGGAGCCGCCGGTGGAGAATTTAAGGTTGCGCCGCTGGACCTTCTCGCCTGCCTCCTTCGCCTTCTCACGGATGATACGGTAGTAGTGTGGGGCGCAGGTCGGACGCATCAGCAGCTCGTCTTCCTTCTTCTCAGTTTCGTAATGCCATTCAAGAATCTCGTCGTATACCTCGGTTGGGATGAGCTCATCCATCACCTCCTCACCGCGCCCTGTGGGGACGATCATGAACATATACCATGCGGTGGCACCGAGCTTTTTTACCATACGGTAGATATCCGGGATCTCCTCCCGATTGCGCATCGTAAAAGAAGAGTTGATGAGGAAGGGGATCTTCTGCTCATTAAAGAGCCGAACGGCGTTCATTGTCCCCTCAAAAGCTCCCTCCTGATTTCGAAAATTATCATGGGTGGCGGCGTTGGAGCCGTCAATGCTCATAGAGACCATCTTGATGCCGCTCTCTTTTATGCCGCGGCAGGTTTCTGGAGTTACCAGTGTCCCGTTGGTGGCGAGACACATTCGCAAGCCCTTTTGGGTTCCGTAACTGGCAATGTCAAAGACATCGGGACGGAGTAGAGGTTCACCTCCAGAGAGAACAAGCACCGGCGAGGCGTAGGAGGCAATGTCATCCATAACGGCTTTTGCCTGGTCGAGAGAAAAGTCGGGATGTCCTTCCACGGCCAGTTCCGAAGAGGAGCGGCAGTGGACACATTTCAGGTTACATCGGCGGGTGATTTCCCAGGCGATCCATTTTGGTTCAAATTTCATAATATTCCTTATATAAGATCCTGCCCGGCTTCTGTTGCTTTTCCGTTTGTGGACCCTGTCTGGCTTTTTTAATTTTTGGAAAGTTCGTAGTGTTTTTCTTAATATTTGTATCAAATACTTCGATAACAATACCCCATCATTGCAAATTCTTAAATGCACAAAGTGCAGCGGATTGACGGAAGAGTCAACATTCAGGGGTAAACTATTGGTGAATCGTATGGAAATGACAGGGATTTTCTACAATAAGGGAAGGGAAGGTGTTCTTTCTCCCGGGAGCTTGCTTCTGGCTGAAAAGAACAAAGAAAAAGAGCAGCTAAAAGAGGACGCAGCACAGCTGTCGGCAGCAGAGTGTTTTCAGCGCCTCGCAACCCTGCAACCAGGAGGCAGACCGGTTTTTCCCATAATCTTCGGTCTGATTCCGGCTGGAAAATTTTTGTCTGCTTCCTGCTGGCTTTGCCGCTTCCCGGGGTCTCTTTCTAAATTAAAGGAAATATCGTATAGTGGCGGCTGTATTATACTTGACGTAGAGTTTGGAACTGAAAAGGAGACGTTTTATCATGCTGATTACACCCGTAAAACTGGGAACAGATGAGGGCTGTGCCGTCCTCAAAAGAATTTTGGATCGCTTCCAGCTCGCCAATGCCGACTGTGCTGGTGCGGTGGCGCAAATTATAAAAGATGTTGCCGGGCAGGGCGATGAGGCGCTGGTGGATTATGGTCGCAGATTTGACTGCCCCGGGCTCACCGTAGAAAATTTGCAGGTGACCGGCGAGGAGCTGCGTGCCGCCTACAATGAAGTGGATGAGAAGACTCTCGGTTCAATCAAGGCTGCGGTGGAGCGCATCTGGAATTTTCACGAACGTGAAATGGAGGACTCCTGGCTGCAGACCCGCGATGACGGCACAGTGGTTGGACGTCTGGTCCGTCCGGTGGACTCCGCAGGGCTCTATGTTCCTGGCGGTACCGGCGGTTCGACACCGCTGGTCTCCTCGGTGTTGATGAACGGAATTCCCGCGTCTATTGCCGGCGTGCGCAGACGGGTTATGGTTACCCCTCCGGGAAAAGATGGCAAAGTCAGTCCCTTCCTGCTCGTGGCGGCCCAGGAGATTGGCATCATCGATATCTATCGTGCCGGTTCCGCCTGGGGGATCGCTGCACTTGCCTATGGTACAGAGAGCATTCCGAAGGTGGATGTCATCGTCGGACCGGGCAACCAGTTTGTTGCCGAGGCGAAGAAGCAGGTTTCCGGCATGGTGCGTATTGATATGATCGCCGGTCCGTCGGAAGTCCTGATTGTGGCAGATGCCAATGCTGTTCCCGCCCATGTTGCGGCCGATATGCTTGCCCAGGCGGAACATGATCCCCAGGCGCTGGCTCTCCTGTTGACCACCGATGAAACGCTGCCGGAGAAGGTGCTCGCCGAGCTGGAGAAACAGCTCCCTGTGCTTTCCCGGGAAAAAATTGCCCGAACCTCTCTCGTCGAGCGGGGTGCGATGATGATTGTCAAAGATCTTGACGAGGCCATCCGGGTGGCTAACGATATCGCCAGTGAACATCTTGAGCTCGATATCGCCAGTCCCTGGGAACAGATTCCCTTTATACGGCATGCTGGAGCCATCTTTCTCGGTGCCAATACTCCGGAGGCGGCGGGAGACTATATCGCTGGTCCCAACCATGTGCTGCCGACCATGGGCACAGCTCGTTTTGCCTCGTCCCTCGGGGTGGAAACCTTCTTGAAAAAGTGCTCCATTATCAGCTACTCGCGGCAGGCGATTGAGGGTGACGCTGAAGATATCATGCGTCTCGCCCATCTTGAAGGGCTTGACGCACACGCCAATTCCGTCAAAGTTCGTCTGCACCATGACTGAGAGCAGACTCCTGCTGGAGAAAGGGCTCAGCCGCCTCGGCAGTGAGTACGCCCCCGCACCGGAGCGGCTGGCTCTGCTTGAAATCTACTGTGCCGAGCTGCTGAAGTGGCGCGGCCGGGTCAATCTCGTTGCCAAAACGGCCAGCGTTGAGGAGATTGTGGAGAAGCACTTTCTCGATTCTCTTACGCTGCTGCCGGAACTGACGGGTAGCTGTCACCTGCTCGACATCGGTACCGGGGCGGGTTTTCCCGGCCTCGTTTGCCGGACGGCGATGCCGACGCTGGGCCTGACTCTGGTTGAGCCCCGCCAGAAACGGGTCAACTTCCTGCGCCACGTTGTCCGCACCCTGGGCCTCACGAAAGAGGTCGCACCACTGGCTGTCCGCGAGGAACGGCTGGAGGTTGATTCTCCGCTTACCGCAGAGGCGTTCAGCCATATTACATGCCGGGCAGTTAGCGATATCGGCGCCTTTCTTGAGCTGGTTGTCGCCTTTCAAGGTGCAACCCTGCTGCTGATGAAGGGGCCAAAATGGGAAGAGGAGTTGAAGGCGGCTGCTGTTATTATGGAAAAGAATTCTTATAGTCTTGGAGACGTCCGGGAAATTATACTGCCATTTTCGAAGGCAGAGCGTTTTATACTCACAATTTTACATACTTGAAAAAGGAGTTGCGGTTATGAAGAAGGTAGCAGTGCTGGCCGGAGATGGAATCGGGCCCGAAGTTATGGCAGAAGCAATTAAGGTGCTCGATACTGCGCAGAAGAAGTTTGGTTTTGAACTCAGTTATGAGTATGCCGATGTCGGCGGCTGTGCCATTGACAACCACGGTGAGGCCCTGCCGCAGTCCACGCTGGATGTCTGTGAGAAGAGCGATGCCATCCTCTTTGGCTCTGTCGGCGGACCGAAGTGGGAGAAACTGCCGCCCGCACAGCAGCCGGAACGTGCCGCGCTGCTGCCTCTGCGTAAACATTTTGACCTCTTCTGCAATTTCCGCCCGGCGAAGGTTTTCAAATCCCTTGCTGCTGCCTGCCCCCTGCGTCCCGACATCATTGCTGACGGTTTTGATCTCCTCTGCGTGCGCGAACTTACCTCCGGCATCTATTTTGGGACTCCCAAAGGCCGTGAAGGCTCTGGTGCCGATGAATACGCGTACGATACAATGGGTTACAAACGCAGCGAAATTGAACGCATTACCCGTATGGCCTTTGAAGCCGCGATGGTGCGCCGCAAAAAGGTTACCTCTGTTGATAAAGCCAACGTTCTCACCTGCATGGTCATGTGGCGGGAGATTGTTTGCGAGATCGCGAAAGAGTACCCCGAAGTGGAACTCAACCATCTTTATGTGGACAATACCACCATGCAGCTGGTGAAAAATCCCGGCCAGTTTGACGTGCTGCTCTGCGGAAATATGTTCGGCGATATTATCAGCGACGAGGCTGCAATGATTACCGGTTCCATGGGCCTGCTCGCATCAGCCTCACTCAATAAAGAAAAATTCGGTCTCTATGAGCCAGCGGGTGGTTCCGCGCCGGATATCGCCGGGCAGGGCATTGCCAACCCCATTGCCCAGATTCTCTCTGCAGCGATGATGCTGCGCTACAGCTTTGCAATGAATGATGTTGCCGAGGCAATTGAGGGTGCTGTCGCCCGGACTCTTGATAGTGGAATTCGTACTGCTGACCTCTTCGGCAGCGGGACACCGGTAAATACTGTCGAGATGGGAGATGCCATCGCTGGCGAATTGCTCAAGTAGGAAAAGGGCGGTGACAGGCTGGCAGGAATGGCGTGGCATCGCACAATTCTGCAAACAACGTGAAGAGCCATGAGAAAAAAAGAAGATGTTGTCCTTATCGCGGGAACCGCCTCCACCGCCCTTGGTCAGTGTATCGCCGAGCGCCTGTGGATACCTTTCACTGAGATGGAACACAAACAGTTCGCTGATGGCGAATTCTGGCACGCGTTCCCTTTCTCCATTGAGGAGAAAGATCTTGTCATTATTGCTGCCACCCACAACGACAACTCCTTCCAGGAGTTGATGGATCTCATCTCTGGCGGTCGTTTCTGTAATGCACGCTCTATCAGCGTCATTATTCCCTTTCTTGGCTATTCGACCATGGAGCGGGCCAAACCGGGTACCTTTGAGATTCCCAAGGGAATTACCCGAACCCGGCAGATCTTCCATGCCCGGCCGGATTATGTTGGTTTTGTCGATCTGCACAACGAGGCTGTACTGCACGCTCACAGTGGGTCTGTGAGCACGTATCACATCTGGACTGACGAAACTGCGGCGAAGGCTATTGCCGGTCTCGGACTTGAGAATTATGCTCTCGTCTCACCGGACTATGGTTTCTCCAAACGGGTGGCCCGGCTGGCGAGTCTGCTCGGTTGTTCCCATACTGCTGCCGACAAGGATCGCTTCGACACCGACAAAACTATTGTCGGTCAGGTCTCCAGCGTGGTAAGGGGCAAGACAGCCATTATCTGTGATGACATGATCCGCACCGGCGGCTCCATCATCCAGACTGCTGAACGCTGTCTGCAGGCGGGGGCGAAAGATGTCTATGCCCACGCCACCCATCTGGTGATGGCGGGGGGGGCGATCGAAAAATTTAACCGCAGTCCCATTATCAAGGTCATTGGTTCCGATACCTACCCCGGCCGCAGGAGCGGCGGGATCCTTGAGGTGTATTCCATTGCTCCACTGCTGGCAGAGGTGATTGAATCCCATCTGCAGATTTGAGAGCTTTTAACAAAAAAAACTGTTGAAACACAAAATTATTATGATACAGAAACGACTGCTGGCTGTATTTTTTCTGGCAATGTTCAGTCTTGCTTCTCCCACAGTCTCTTTTGCTGCCGCTACAGATATTCCTGATCTGCTCAGCGATGAAGATCAGGGCAGTGAAGGGCACTGGAATGATGCGCCCCCCTGGGATGAAGATGCCGATATTAATGTGGCCACGGGTTCTATCGCGGATCCACTTGAGCCGATGAACCGGGCCTTCTATACGTTTAATGACAAGATGTATGTCTGGGTGCTGAACCCGGTTGCCAGAGGGTATGGGAAGGTTGTTCCCGTCGGGCTGCGCACCGGCATTAACGCCTTCTTTGAGAACCTTTATTCCCCGGTGCGCATGCTCAATGCTCTGCTGCAGGGGGATATAGACAAGTCCGGCATTGTTCTGGAGCGTTTTGCCATCAACACGACGGTGGGGGTTCTCGGTCTGGCGGATGTGGCGGATCAGGAGTTTGGGCTGAAGAAACAGCGGGCGGATTTCGGGCAGACCCTCGGTATCTGGGGAGTGGGTGATGGATTCTACCTCTACTGGCCGTTGATAGGTCCCTCTTCGGCGCGGGATACGGTGGGGTTTAGCGTGGATGGGCTTTCCCGGCCCACTTTCTGGCTGATTGAGAACTGGTTGATCAGTGGCGAACTGGTTACCGTGGATAATCTCAACTTCCTTTCGCTCAATCCCGATTTCTATGATGAGTTTCGCAAGATGGCGTTTGACCCCTATATTGCGACCCGTCAGGCCTATTTTGACTACCGCAACGCGCTTATTCGCCAGGGGAAAGCGGGTATCAACGATTAAGGGGAACAGCGAATAATCGCTCATTTCCTTCGTTACAGTAAAAGATTTATCCTCCGACAAAGCGAGGAACGAGACGTCGAGGTAAGCGTTAGACTCCGATATCAAAGTTATGTCTGTGGTAAATTTTCTCCTTTGCCTCGAATATGAACGAAATACGAGCTGTTTCAAGGTACCCTGAGGTCCCTCTGGAACAACAAGAAGTGTCACCCCTTTTGCATCGGCGGTGCGGGCAGTCAGCCGCACCGCCGTTTCTTTTCCCGCGACGAGTGGAGCATACAGGTCTCCCTTGCCCATTCTCCCCAGATTTGCACGGTGTCCACGAATCTGCGATGAAATTCGGTTGAGTGCCCTCCTCTGGTGTGGTCTGTGATGGGGATTGTTTCCGGATACTCCATGGGCAACTGTTTTACCCGTGAGGCAGATTGGCGTTTGCTGCCGAAGTTTCCCGCGCTCACCGTGCCGCTGTTGAGGATGGAGCCCCACCCGTAAGGGCATTGCCGATATTCTGGTTCACCGCGCCCGCTGATGCTTGATGGATATCCGGGGACCTTGAATATGAACGAAATACAAGATTATTCAAGGTCCCCACCTGTGAAAAAGTTGAAACAGGTGTTGAGGGTGCGGTTCAATTCCGCCGGAAAAAAACTTTGGCAATGGTCGAGAAACGGAGGTATCCAGAGATGAAAAAAACAGCAGAACCTGCCGTGAGGTGGGGTAAACAAGGTAAGGGTGAGAAGACACCCGGTCAGAAGGATGGAAGGATCCGGGAACGTTTTGCTCCAGTTCTCTGTTGCGGCGGTGCAGGGGGCTGCTCATTGTCACCAGCCTCGGCCTCGTGTCCCGCAGCCAGGGTCCCTGACCATACGGGTTCAGACTGCCTTCATCAATATCAACGATTACCACCGAGCCGGAAGAGTCGATCGCACCACGGAACTGAAATATCAGGTCAGTGACTTTTACGTCCAACAGCTGGAAAAAATGGGGAGATTCCCCGTTGAGGGCGAATCACAGCAGACAGCAGGGAAGGGCGGCGACCAGCCCGGTGAGAAGGGGGAAAACGGTTGTGGAGAGGCTGTTGTTCTGTCGGAACATTATGGGAACATCGAATAATCGCTCATCTTCTTCATTACAGGCAAAAAATTATCCTCCGACAAAGCGAGGAACGAGACGTCGAGGTAAGCGTTAGACTCCGATATCAAAGTTATGCCTGCGGTAAATTCTCTCCTGATCCTCGAATATGAGCGAAATACAAGGTCCTTCACGGTCCCCATGGGCGGGTGTGGTCAGGCCAGCTTCCCTTCTTTTAGCGTGAGGCAGTGGTCCATGCGTTTCGCCAGCTCCCGGTTATGGGTGACCATCACCGTGGTGAGTTTCTGCTCACGGCAGAGACGGGCGAGCAGGTCGAAGACCAGCTGGCCCGCACGTTCGTCAAGGTTGCCGGTTGGTTCATCGGCCAGCAATACTGCGGGTTCCATAATCAGGGCGCGGGCCAGTGCCGCGCGCTGCTGTTCTCCCCCGGAGAGTTCGGCCACCTTGTGATCAAGGCGCTCGGAGAGTTCCACCCGGTCGAGCAGTGCCTCAGCCCGCTCACGCAGTTTGCGTTGGTTTCCGCCTATAAGTCCGGGCATCATCACATTTTCAAGGGCGGTAAAATCTGGCAGCAGATGGTGAAACTGGAAGATAAAGCCAACCTCTTTGTTGCGAAAAGCGGCCAGCCTGTCTGCCGAACGTCTGGTGAGTGGTTCATCTCGGAAGTAGAGTTCACCGCTGTCCGCTGTATCAAGGGTCCCGAGAATCTGCAACAGGGTGGTTTTACCGGAACCTGAAGCGCCGATGATGGCGGTCATCTCCCCCGCCTCTACGCTCAAACTCACCTCCCTCAGGACCTCGATGCGGCGCTCTTTTTCGCCATATCCCCGGCAGATTTTTTCCGCACGTAAAAGTGTCATGAGAGGACCTCTGCCGGCTGTATTTGCGCTGCCTTCCACGAGGGGTAGAGTGTAGCGAGCAGAGTAATGAGAATAGAGGCACAGGCGATAATGGTGACATCCATTGGTAACACCTTGATGGGCAGGGTGGTCATGGGATAAACGTTGGAGGGCAGCTCAATGAAGTGGTATTTCGACAGCAGTTTGCAGATGCCGAGACCGCCAAGCACCCCGAGCACCGTACCGGTCAGCCCGATGACCAGTCCCTGAAAGAAAAAAATCTTCATAATGGAGTGCGAGGTCGCCCCCATTGATTTGAGGATGGCGATGTCGCGGCTCTTTTCCATCACCACCATCACGAGGGCGCTGACGATATTCAGCGCGGCGACGAGGATGATCAATGCCACGGCGATGAACATGCCGATTTTCTCCAGCTTGAAGGCGGCGAAGAGGTTGTAGTTCATCTTCATCCAGTCTTTGGCGGCCCAGCCCGGGCCAAGTTTATTGACAATATCTTCGGCAATACTGCCAGCGTTGTCGAGATCCCGGTGCGCAACCTTTACCTCGATACCGTGGGCGACGTCCCCGAGGCCAAGGAAATTCTGAACCTGGCCCATCGCCATGTAGGCGATGGTGGAGTCATATTCATACATGCCACTTTCAAAGATCCCCGAGACCTGACAGGTCTTGATGCGGGGAATAACACCCATCGGTGTCAGCGGGCCGGAGGGGGAGACCAGCCGCAGCTTCGAGCCGACCTTTACCCGCAGTTCAGCGGCCAGTGCTTTGCCAAGAATGATGTTGGGCACCGCCACATCAGTCGGCTGGTTGAGATCGGCGATGCTGCCTTCTTTCATCTGCGCTGGCAGGCCGATTACCTCCACGGCGGTCTGCGGATCAAGTCCACGCAACACCACACCGCTGCCGCTCGAGGAGGAGCTGAGGAGGGTCTGTGTGTAGAGGTAGGGGGTGGCACCGATCACCCTGTTGGTGGAGAGAACCTGTTCCCGCACCGTTTCATAATTGTCAAAAGGGCCGCGGTAACTCTGCACGATGATATGCGAATTGAGGCCGAGAATCTGGTCCCGCAGTCCCTCGGTGAAACCGGCATAGACTGCGAGAACGATGATGAGAGCGATCACTCCCACGGTAATCCCCGCCACCGAGATGAGGGAAATCAGGGAGATGAAGCCATTTTTATGCTTGGCGCGCAGATAGCGGCGGCTGATAAACCATTCATACATAGCAGTTTGAGTGGGAAAGCTGGGGGAATGCCCGTGGGGGCATGGTGCTGCGAAGAGAGGGCGTGTCGGGTTGCTGCAATCCCGTCTCCGCAGTGCGGGATCATTCCTGAATTTTGCTTTCCCTGCTCTCCGGCTTCAGATGTGGAAAGAGAATGACGTCGCGGATGGAGGGGGCGTCGGTGAGCAGCATGACCAGACGGTCAATACCTATTCCCTCTCCCGCAGCCGACGGCATGCCGTATTCAAGGGCGCGAATGTAATCGTGGTCGAGTTCAGGATGAATCTCTTCGTCGTCCCCGCGGTTGTCGATCTGGGCCTGGAAGCGTTGCTCCTGATCTGCCGGATCGTTTAACTCGGAGAAGGCGTTGGCAATCTCACGCCCGGTAATAAAGAGCTCAAAGCGGTCGGTGATGTCAGGATTCTTCTCATTGCGGCGGGCCAGAGGGGAGACCTCCGCCGGATAGGAGGTGATGAAGGTCGGTTCGATCAGCTTTTCTTCCACGAGGAGTTCAAACAGTTCGGTGCGTGCCTTGCCGGCACCGGCATTTTCGGCCAGCTGAACGCCATGTTCAATTGCCAGAGCCCTCACCTTCTCATCGTCCTCAATGACAGCACGATCCAGTTTGGCGATCTCCACCAGCGAGTCGAGCATGGTCATCCGCCGCCAGGGCGGAGTGAGGTTAACCGGTGTCCCCTGATATTCAATCTGCATGGTGCCATTGACCTCGTTGCAGACCTCGGAGAGCATCTTCTCGGTCAATGCGCTCATATCTTCATAGGTGGCATAGGCCTGGTAAAATTCCAGCATGGTAAACTCGGGGTTGTGGCGGGTGGAGAGTCCCTCGTTGCGAAAGTTACGGTTGATCTCAAATACCCGTTCAAAGCCGCCGACCAGCAGACGTTTGAGGTAGAGTTCCGGCGCGACACGCAGATAGAGAGGCATGTCCAGTGCGTTGTGATATGTCTTGAAGGGTTTGGCTGTGGCACCGCCGGGAACGGCGTGCATCATCGGCGTCTCCACCTCCATGAAGCCTTCCCGCGTGAGATAATCGCGAACGAAACGAATAATCTGAATTCGCTTGCGGAAGGTCTCCCGGCTTTTTTCGGTGACGATGAGATCCACATAGCGCTGGCGGTAGCGGGTCTCCACATCGGAGAGGCCGTGCCATTTGTCGGGCAGGGGGCGCAGCGACTTGGAGATCATGACAATCTTATTCGCCTGCAGGGACAGCTGCCCTACTCTGGTGCTGAAGAGAATGCCCTCCACGCCGACAATATCGCCGAGGTCCCACTTTTTGAAGGTCTCGTAGACTTCTTCGCCGATGATATCCCGCTTGATGTAGCACTGAAACTGACCTGTGCGGTCGGCGACGGTGATAAAGGCAGCCTTGCCGAACTTGCGCATTGCCATGACGCGTCCGGCAATGGAGTAGATTATACCGTTCTCGTCTTTCTGCTCCGGTTCAAGATGTTCACCTCTGGGGGGAAGATCGCTGATCTTGTTTGCGGGCGTAAAGCCGTTGGAATAGAGTTTCACGCCGAGACTGGCGAGCGCTTCTGCCTTTTCCCGCCGTTGGGCGAGAGCTTGATTTTCTTCACTCATGGGAAAGATATAAGGAATATTTCACAGGGGGCAGTGGACGCTCCCCAAAAAAGCGGCGGTGATCCGTCGCGCGGATGGTATGACCAGCCCCACAGGAATACTAGAAAACGGGGGAAAAGTCAACGGAAGCGGGATTTCACCGCATGCTTTCAAGAGCCCGGTCAGCCCAGGCGGCCGGTGTGTAGAAACCAGCGCATCAGGGCGACCTGGGTGAAGGCGTGGCGCAGAGTTCCATCTTTGATCATTGCGAAAACCTCATCCAGCCCGGCAAGCCGTGTCTCAATGTCCTCCATGGGGTCCATCTTTGTCTCGGCCAGCTTCTCGGCGTCTTTAACCAGGATTGTGAACAGATCGTTGTCCTGAATGGCAGAATTAGGGGAGGTGCGGCCAATAACCTCCGCATTTTTACCCACGAATCCGGTCTCCTCCTGCAGTTCACGGAGTGCCGCGGGCAGCGGATCTTCGCCGTCCTCCACAATTCCGCCAGGCAGTTCCCACTCCATGGCTTCAGTGCCAAAACGGAACTGACGCACCAGTACGATTTCCTGCCGGGGGGTAAAGGCGAGTATATTAACCCACGGGGAAAGTTCAGAACGATAGTATGACTGAGTAATTCCTGTGCGCGGGCAGATTACTTTTGCAGTTGCTATTCGGAAAAAGGGAGATTCAAAGACCCGCGTTGTCTCTCCGATCTTCCAGCCGAATTTCTCTCGATATTTTTCGCTCATGTCTGTTCACTTCCTGTGGAGTGTCGTAGAATTAATAAAAATAATATTTGTAACGGGTACTCCCCCGCAAAGTTACATTATACCTTATGGGTTCCTTGAATAATCTTGTATTTCGTTCATATTCGAGGCACAGGAAGAAATTTACCGCAGGTATATGATTGATATCTCGACGTCTCGTTCCTCGCTTTGTCGGAGGATAAATTTTTTACTGTAACGAAGAAGATGGGCGAAAGACTGATTATTCAAGGTACCCTTATACCAAAAGGAAACTATTCTATGTCTAATCGTAAAAAATTACAGGCAATATTTTTTGATTTTGATGGCGTGATTGTTGATTCAACTTCAGTGAAAACCGCCGCCTTTCGTTCTCTCTTTACTGCGTATCCCGAGATTCTCGACCGGGTGGTCGAACACCATCTGCGCTATGGCGGTATCAGTCGTGTGGAGAAAATCCGCTGGGCTCACGCCGAACTGCTGGGCAGGCCCCTCAGTGAAGAGGCTCTGGCGGTGGAGGCGAAACGCTACTCCGAAATGGTGCTTGATGCGGTGGTGGCAGTGCCGTATGTTCCCGGAGCACTCGAATTCCTGCAGAGATCTCGACGTGAATATCCTGAAATCCTGCTCTTCGTTGTTTCCGGGACTCCCCAGCCTGAACTGCGCGAGGTTACCCGCCGCCGCAATCTCGACCACTATTTTGTTGAAGTTCTCGGTTCTCCCACCCATAAACCCGAGATTGTGCGGCAACAACTCAAAAAACACAACCTGCAGAAGGAAAACTGCGTCTTTATCGGTGATGCCCTTACAGACTATGAAACTGCCCGCGATACAGGTCTTGGCTTTGTTGGTATTCAGCAGGTGAACAGGTTTCCGGAAGGCACCGTTATCCTGCCAGACTGCACCGGGCTGGCAGGGGTGCTGCTGTGAGGGGAAGACGTTGAATTCTGTAAAAAAGGATACTGCGGCTGCCGCTTTCCTTGAGCCAGCGGCAGATTCTCTGCCGGTAGTGGCCGAGCTGACCGAAAAAAAGAGCCGATTCCTCGCCCGTCTCTACCGTATTGAAAGCAGAGAAGAGGCCGTGGCGCGTCTCAAAGACGAGGTCGTGGCA